>CAZMIS010000713.1:0-1823 GCA_964566325.1 uncultured Anaerolineales bacterium | reverse complement strand
CTCGGCACACCGCGACAAGCGCGGCGTCGCCTACACGCGGCACGTTAGGCGCCATAATAACTTTATACTTTTTTCGAGTTGCATATTTCTATAAATCTTCTTGACAAATGTTCACTTGCATGCTAACATGCCATAATGCCAAGACAAATCATATTCTATCGTACTTCTGACGATAAATGCCCATTTGAAGTTTTTCTTGATTCATTGCCGGGTAGGTTTGCTCAAAAAGTCACTTGGGTGCTTGAAATCCTAGAGAACCAGGATATGCTACCGGCATCATATTTTAAAAAACTTGTAAATACTGACTTATGGGAGATCAGAGTCCAAATGGGCTCAAATACTTGTAGAATCCTTTGCTTTTTTGAAAAGGGATCAATTATAATTTTAACCCATGGCTTCATTAAGAAAACACAGAAAACACCATTACAAGAAATCGCCCGAGCTAATGAATACATGAAAGACTATTACTCAAGGAGAAAATCATGAGTGATTTACAGAAATATATCAATAAACGAAAAAAAGCAGATCCAGAATTCGCCCTTAACTATGACCAAGGGCTTAATGATTTTAAAATTGGTTTATTACTGAAAACTGCCAGAGAGAAAAGTGGTTTAACCCAGGAGGAACTTGCTCGGCGTATACGAACAACAAAAAGTGCCATTTCTCGTATTGAAAACCACTCTGAGGATATTAAACTTTCAACTCTAAAGAAAGTAGCAAAGGCATTGGGGAAAAATATTTCAATAAAACTCTTATGAAGTCAAGTTATTACGGCGCCTAACAGCGTGTAAGCGCTTGCGCTCCTCGCTTCGCTGCGGTGCTCGGCCTTCGGCACACCGCGCAAGCGCGGCGTCGCCTACACGCGGCACGTTATATGCAAGTTTTGCCCGCCTCTATGACCAGACTTTTTGACTTGACATCGCATCACTGGTCTGTTAAACTGGTTTAATGAAAGCTAAGAGTAAATCTGTCGGTTCATTTGAAGCGAAAACTCACCTATCGAACCTTATTGATAATGTAATCAAGGGTCATGATTATATTATTACAAAAAGAGGTAAACCCGTCGCGCGATTAATACCTTATAAAACCCATGATAATGAGCTGAGCATTAAAGATATTATCTTTCAATTTGATAATATCAGGAAATCCATAAAAGGAAAGGTAATCATCAAAGAGTATATTGCTGAAGGTAGAAAATATTAATGAATTATGTTGTAGACTGCTCCTTTACTTCTGCCCTATTTCTTCCTGATGAATCTTCAGATATTGTTCGACGTTTTTTCTTGAATATTCACAAAACTGATGATGTTTTCACACCATTTCTATGGTGGTATGAAACAAACAATGTTTTAAACATAGCATTAAAACGAAAAAGATTAAATCATAGCGAAATCGGAACCATTCTCCACCTATTAGATCATCTTAAACTTGAAATTGATTATTCAATTGGTACTGATCTATCTAGTGAAATAGTCAATTTGTCTCAATTATACAATCTATCCTCATATGATGTATCATATATTGAATTGGCCAAACGCAAAAATGCACATTTGATGACATTCGATAATGATATAATATCTTCTGCAAAGAAGATTGGAATAAAAGTAAATCAATGAAAGCGGGCAAAACCAGCATATAACAGCGTGTAAGCGCTTGCGCTCCTCGCTTCGCTGCGGTGCTCGGCCTCGCCTCATAAGGCGGCTCGGCACACCGCCTGCGGCGGCGTCGCCTACACGCGGCACGTTATATGCAATACCGCGCTGTTGGTCCAAGACATAGGTAACACAATGGCTTCAGGACATAGGTAACGAATTCTCATGGTA
>CAZMIS010000712.1:0-1826 GCA_964566325.1 uncultured Anaerolineales bacterium | reverse complement strand
ATTTATGTTCAAAAAAGCCACTGTTCCGGCGCCGCCGGTGAAAGCCCCTGTTGAGCGGGTGACATCCGTGCTCGGACCCGGCATCATCTGGACCGGCAACCTGGGCGGCAAGGGCGGCGTGCGCATTGAGGGCACCTTTGAAGGCCAGATCGGCATCCACGGCCTGGTGGTCATTGGCGAGACCGGGCGCGTGACCTGCCCGACCGTCAAGGCCAACAACGTCATCGTGGCCGGGCTGCTCAAGGGCAACGTGGTCACCGAAAAGCTCGAGATCCGCTCCACCGGGCGAGTATGGGGCGATGTGGTGACGACGGCCTTCAGTACCGAGGAAGGCGCCTTCCTGCGCGGTCAGGTGCGCATGGAAGAGACGCTCGACATCGACAACGTCATCGACGAGGCCGTCCCGGCTGAACCCGTCAAAAAGGAAAAGCCCGCGAAGACAAAAGATGGCGGCGAAGAGACCAAACCCTCCGCCAAAACGAAACTGAAGAAGATCGCATAACACCCCGCAAAGCGAAGGCAGGCAAACGTGGATCTAAAATTCTGGTTGGGCAATCTGAGTGAATGGCTGGGCGTGGTGGCGGTGGTGATGATCGCCGGCATCAGCCCGATGGTGAAGAAAGCACGCCGCGTGGACTTCAAGTACCCGCGCCGCGAATCCAACATGGCCCTCACGCTTTTCGTGCTGGCGTATGTCTTCGCTTTTATTTATTTCCACACTGAAATTTTCAACTTCCTCAAAACGGCCGCGGCCGGGTTCCCCGGCGGCGATTACGCCGGGCGCATGATCCTGGCCGTGGTGGCTCTCATCCCGTTCATCGTGGCGCTCATCGCGCGCGGTCAGCCGCTCAAGAGCGCGGGCTGGGGCAAAGAGAATACCCGCGTTGGACTGCTGGTGGGATTGCTGCTGGCGGTACTGACCATCTTCCTGCGCGGTAAATTTATGACCATCCTGGCCGGTGTCAGCAGCGCCCAGTTGGGACTTCTGGCCGTGCTGCTCATCTACTCGCTGGCTGAAGAGACCATCTTCCGCGGTTACATCCAACTGCGCATGGACAGCCGCCTGGGCGAGCGCTGGGGCTGGCTGGCTTCAGCGGCTTTCTTTGTGCTCTGGCAATTGCCGGGACGATTGAACGTGCTCCCCTTTGCCGAGCTATGGCCGATCCTGGTCATCAGCCTGGCGCAAGGCCTGGTGCTGGCCTGGATCATGAAGAAGAGCCGCCACGTGCTGGCGCCGGCGCTCTACCGCGCCATTGCCCTTTGGGTATTGTTGTTTTGAAGTAAATGGTGCCCCTCGGCGCACCGTAAAAGGTTTTTTCAATCCAAAAAATCAAATGGTGTGCCCACTCCGGAACAAGAACGTGGGCACACCCTACGAAAACCCATAATATTACGTGCGCCGTAGGGTGCGCCCCCGGGCGCACCGAAAAGAAATCCAACAAATACATCTATAATATGGGGAATCGTAGGGTGCACCTTTAGGTGCACCGCATAGATTTTAAAATCACAACCGGAGTCATTCATGCGTTTATCCAACCTGTTCAGCCAGACCCTGCGCGAGGTGCCCACCGACACCGAGGTGGCCAGCCATCAACTCCTTGTGCGCGCCGGATTCATCCAGCAGCTCGGGGCGGGCATCTTCTCGTATCTCCCCCTGACGCAGCGCTCGCTCAAGAAGATCATGGCCATCATGCGCGAGGAGATGGACGCCATTGGCGGACAGGAGATCTGCATGCCGGTGGCGCAGCCGGCCGAACTGTGGCAGGAGACCGGGCGCTGGTACCAGATCGGCTCCGAGATGGGCCGCTTCAAGGACAAATCCAATC
>CAZMIS010000711.1:0-1829 GCA_964566325.1 uncultured Anaerolineales bacterium | reverse complement strand
TGGCCGCAGGCGAACATCTGCGCGTCGAAGTCGTAGCCCACGCTGAGGTTGACGCCGTGAATGCGCAGCATCTTGGGGTCGTCGTTGAGCTGCTCGCGCACGTAGACCAGCGCGCGCATGATGTCGCTCACCCGGCCGTCGCCGTCCTCGTCGAGCACCTTCAGGCTGACCAGCAGGCACTTCGGCGCCACGCCGTGCAGCGCTTCGGGCTCCGGCACGTAGCGCTGCACCGGCTTCTTGTCGCTCCACAGGCGTTCGCCCTCGATGTTCGCTTCGAACACCTGCTCGAAGACCCCGAAACGCACCGCGCCGTCTTGCCCCGGCTTCGAATGCTCGATCGCGTCCCTGGGAAGCCCGCCGGCGATGATGCCTGCGACATGGGTGCCATGCCCGAGTCCATCGATCAGAGCGTTCGCCGCGCTGGCCAGTCGGGCCTGTGCAGACTCGTTGGCCGAGCCGGGGCCGGCCGCGTCGTCGGGGGTGAAGTCGTAGTGCAGTTCCGCGACGTTCGGATGATGCAGGCAGCTCTTCAGGCGCTTCTCCATGGTGTCTGCCGAGCCGAAATGAGGGTGCGCGGCGTCGATGCCGGAGTCGATCACCGCCCAGGTGATGCCCGAACCTGTCGCTGAGTAGGATCTGTATGCGGCGTCGGCCTTCACGGTCGCGACCGACCGGTCGATCAATGCCTTGACCTTGAAGTCCGGCCAGAGCTTGTAGATGACGCGAAGGCTCGGGTCCCCTCGCGCGTTCTCTTCATCCCGCTGCAGCAGCTCCCGCCATTCCTTCACACTGATGCGCAGCTGGAAGTAGCTCTTGGAGATCTCGATCGGCCGCCGGTCGTCCGTTGCGCCCGCCTGCAGCGCACCGGCCCACAGGTCGTGGAACGCGATGGATGCTGCGCGCAGGCCGCCGCGGTAGAGGATGTTTAGCTCGACCATATAGCGGCCGCGCTCGTTCTCGTTCGCCGGCAGGCCCATCTCGAGACGCCGCTGTGGATCGTTTAGCACCGGCGGCACCACACCTCGACCGATCAGATGCAGCATGTCGGGCGCCGTTTGCGCACGCGTCGCGGCCGCGCGCTTTGCAGATGGAGGCTTCTCCGCGCTGCGACGAGGCAGCTGAGATGCGCGAGTCTCCTTCTTCGAAGTAGGCATTGCCTTCCCCCTTGCCGATAAGCACGAGCCGGCGCTTTGGCAGTGTTAATCGCTTGTCTGCCTGTTGGACAAGAAACTCATCGACCCTTTCCTCACCGATCGTATTCCAGTACGTTGTGCTAGATCTAGAGCCCAAGGAACTTGGAGGCGCTGCCTCAGCTATCCACAGCGGGGAAGCGAGTCAGCGCGGTTGGCAAGGCTTTGGCATCGACTGCATATCGGAGCTATAGAGACTGGCGCCTCGATCCTTACCCGTTCGGTCTCCTCGATTCAATATCAATGCCCAGCTCATCAAACTTACGACCAAGCACCGGAAGTCTCTCTCCACTTGCCTTTTCGAGGATAGGAAACACTTTCCTCAGTTTAAAGAATGCGTTCACAGTTCTACTCGAGTCACCGATCAAATCAAGAGTCCTATGCATCATCTGCGGCAGGTTGATTCCAGCATTGGCGCAATGGTGAACGAAAGAGGTTCGATCAGCTTCTGCACGCCTTTCCAGTGCCACCAAGAAGAACTCCGAAACTACATCCGCGAGTGCTTGACGGTCAGGGACTTTGTTGATTTTGGCATGGCATGCATGCCAGAGCCGCAAGCCAGCACGAAACGTATGTCCTTTTTCAAGATCTGCTCGAGCGACCGCAAGGCGATGACGAATCGTCTCACTCGATCCCCGG
>CAZMIS010000710.1:0-1831 GCA_964566325.1 uncultured Anaerolineales bacterium | reverse complement strand
GGCTGGTCGGCGAGCTTCAGATTGAGCAGCCCGCGCAGCGTGCCCAGCCGCCGCGACTGGTCGTTGATCAGTTCCGCGTACTGCTGGAAAAGCCGGTAGTCGTTGTTGCGGCAGGCCTGCTGCAGCTTGTAGCCCCGACAAGGCACGTGCTCAATAAAACGATCGAAGACCATCTCATTGCCGCTCTCCCACAATTCCTGGTGCAATTTGTTTTTCCGGGCCTTCCAGCGGCCGGCGGAACGCGTCTTCCACCGCCGCATCAGCGGCATGCACACGCCGCAGCGCTTCAACCTCGGCCAACCTGGCCAGTTCAAGACCCACTTGCGCGGCAGCCCAATCAACGCGATCGATGGCTCCGCGGCTAAGTTCCTGATCGGCTTGACCCGCAAATCGTTTGGCAGACTCAACGTCGACCGCACGGACACGGGCAAGCGCTCCGCTCGCCGCTTGCTGCTCAATCAGTGCAGCATCGATCGCCGCCTGCGCCCGCACAATGGTAGATTCCAGGCGGATGCCTGCCTCAGTTCGGCGCGCCTCCGCAGCGGCGATGGCGCCCTGATTGAAGTCGCCAGGCGGCAGGACAAGACCAAGGGAGAAAGGCAGCTTCGCCAGCCCCCGCTCCCAGGTGTAGCCCGGCCCAAGATGGATCTCGGGCCACTGTCTCGCGACCTCGCCGCGCAGGTCGACCTCGGCCTGATCGTAGGTCACAGAGGCCCGCAGAACATCTGCACGGCCCAGCAATGCGGCTTCACGCTGCCGGTCCAGTTCGGTCTCCGAAATGGGTGGCGGTTCGTCAAAGTGCTTCCACACTATTGCTACTTTTGACAACGACGCAGGCGGCACGCCCAGCGCCTCGGCGAGCGCTGCGCGCGCTGTCAGAAGCCGCGCTTCTGAATCCGCCAGTCGCCGTCCATCACCGGCTGCTTCTGTCCGCGTGCGATCCAGATCCGAGCGGGCGGTCTCCCCTGCTCTGACACGCGCGTCCAGCGCCATCAATTGTCGTTCACGCACGAGCATCAACGTCTGGCCGACCGCAACTTCTCGTTCCGCCAGCATGGTCTCGGCCAACGCGCGCCGAATGGCCATACGCACTGCCCACACCGCCTCTGCGTAATCGTAGCGGGCGGCCACAGCAGCCAGTGTCGCCGCGTCGATTCGGCTCGACCGCTGGGCTCCAAAGTCGAGAGGAACGTCCCCGGTGACTCCATAAAGCCAGGGCGAACTCTCCGGTGCATTGCCTGCATACTCGGTAGTCAGCGTGAGGGTTATCGGTAGGCCAGCCTGAGCCGCCCGCACGGCCGCTTCCACGCTGGCAGCATGCGCGCGCGCCTCGGCGATGGAAGGGTTGAGCTCAAGCGCTGCCGCGAGCAGGCTCAAGCGATCCCATGCTTCCCCGCTCCAGTGCGCATTTGGCGCGATACGCGTCATTTGCGCGGCAGCGGCGGAAGTGTCGAGCGTAAGGCTTTGATAGCCGCGCGCAATCGCTACCGACATGAAGGGGGCCGGGTGGTAAGTGGTGCAGGCGGATATGCCAACCGGCATAGCCAGGATCGCCGCACATCGCGCGGCAGCCCGCGAACGGGGCAGAAATCTCATGTTGAAAAAGTCCTCGCAGTGAAACTGACGATCAAAGGCCGTCAGGCACGAGGGGGGCGATCCAAAGGCGAGGGCATCTGCGATGCCCAGGGGATGGCTGTGGCTGGATGAAGTTCGACGGGCGTCACGTGGGGGATCGTCACGCTCATCAGCAAGGGCTGGGGAAGTGCGAGCTGGACGACGGCTTGCGGATGTTCGCTCGGCCGATCGCCCGGGATGTGGTCGAGCGCGTCGT
>CAZMIS010000709.1:0-1834 GCA_964566325.1 uncultured Anaerolineales bacterium | reverse complement strand
CGGAAGGCTTTCTGCGCTTGCTCTACGAGCCAAAGTATTCGCAGGTGCTGGGAGTTCAGATCGTGGCCGCCAACGCCACCGATATGATCGCCGAAGCCGCCATTCTGATGGAAATGGAGGGCACGATATATGACCTCGCCAAAGCGGTGCATGCCCATCCAACCGTCGCGGAAGTCTTTATGGACCTGGGTTCTGAAGCGGTCAAGCAGTTGGAGGAGTGAAGGCGTAACGCGTTAAGAGCGGGCACCTGAATGGAATCCAACGCTACATGCTCAGGCAATGAGGGAGACCGTCGCGATTCACCGCAGCCTCCTCCCTTACTCATGTCCCCTTTGCCTGCCTATGGCTCGTCCTACCCATCCCGAAGCTTATTGGGGATGCCTTCGGCGAGCTCTGACGGGACGAAGGTGGCAGCGGTAAGGAAGGGGCTGGAGAGAAGGTTATCTAACAGCCTTTGAGGACTTTTCCGCCTGATCAAACGAGCGATCTCAGTAGCTCAATTCCCTGTCACGGAGTTTAGGAAAACCTCCCTACTCCACTGTCACGCTTTTGGCGAGGTTTCTGGGTTGGTCCACGTCGAATCCCCGCAGATCTGCCACATGATAGGCCAATAGCTGCAGAGGTATCACCGTCAGCAGCGGTTGCAGGTTTGGCAGCGTTTCAGGGATGCGGATCACGTGTTCGGATATCCTGTCCAGTTCTTCGTTGCCGGCGTTGGCAATGGTAATCAGGCGCGCTTTGCGGGCCCGCACTTCCTGGAGATTGGAATACACTTTGTCAAAGAGCGAGTCGTGGGTGGCGATCGCTACCACAGGCATGTGTTCATCAATTAGAGCGATGGGGCCATGTTTCATCTCGGCGGATGGGTAACCCTCGGCGTGGATGTAAGATATCTCTTTTAGCTTGAGAGCTCCCTCGAGCGCCACGGGATAGTTCACTCCGCGTCCCAGATAGAGAGCGTTGGTGCTTTCCTTGATTGAAGCCGCGATCTTGCGGATCGCATCGTTTTGGGCCAGAATGCTTTCGATCTTAGCGGGGATGTTTTCCAATTCGGTGATGTATTTCTGGCCTTCCATGGGAGACAGCGAGCGCTGGCGTCCCAGAAGGATGGCCAACAGCGCCAGGATAGTGACTTGGGACGTAAAGGCTTTGGTGGAGGCCACTCCGATCTCGCTGCCGGCGTGAATATAGGTGCCTCCATTGCTTTCTCTGGCAATGGTGCTGCCCACCACATTGGTGATCCCCAACACGATAGCGCCCTTGGCTTTAGCCTCACGCAGGGCGGCGAGGGTGTCGGCCGTCTCACCCGATTGGCTGATCACAAACACGAGCGTATCGTCGGGAATGATGGGATTTCTGTATCTGTATTCGGAAGCGTATTCGGCGTGGACCGGGATGCGCGCCATGTCCTCGATGATATACTTGCCGATGAGGGCGGCGTGGAAAGAAGTGCCACAGGCTATCAGGTGTATTTGCTTGACTTTGCGGAGCTCGGAAGATGGCAGGTTCAAGCCTCCCAGGCGGGCTGAGGCAAGCTGCTCGTTGATGCGTCCCCGAAAGCCGTTTCCAATCGTGAGGGGTTGCTCGAAGATCTCCTTGAGCATAAAGTGCTTGAAATCGCCCTTTTCGATGGCGGAAATATCCCAATCTACCACTGAGATTTTGGGCTGCACCTGCACTTTATCCAGCGTGGTGATCTCAAAGCCGTCTCTGTGAATCACACAGAGTTCGTTGTCCTGCAGATAGATGACTCTCTGGGTATGGATCACGATGGCGCTTACGTCGCTGGCAATAAAGTGCTCGTGATCGCCGATGCCGATGATGATGGGAGATC
>CAZMIS010000708.1:0-1838 GCA_964566325.1 uncultured Anaerolineales bacterium | reverse complement strand
TATCAGATTCAACAGGCGCTTGGGCTGATACTCGAGCACTCGACCAGTATTCTGATTGCTCATCGTCTTTCAACCGTGAGATCTGCCGATCGCATCATCGTGCTCGACCATGGTTCGATCATCGAAGAGGGTAGCCATCAGAACTTACTGGAGCAAGGTGGTCATTATGCCGAGCTTTACAACACCTACTTCCGCCACCAGTCGCTCAAATACGTGGAAGAAGCCGGGCAACTGCTTGGCAAAGTAAACACGGGCAAAACCGCCGTTTGAAATCCTCTATAATTAGAGCTGGAGACAGTATGGCAAAAGTCATTATCGCCATGAGTGGCGGCGTGGATAGCGCGGTGGCAGCCGCTTTGCTGATCAAGCAGGGCTACGACGTGCATGGTTTAACCCTCCAGCTTTGGCATGCAAGCCGAACAGATCAAAAAGGGATCGAAGCTGCCAGGCAGGTCGCTGATCACTTGGGTATTCCTTTGCAGGTCAAAGACGCGCGTGAGTCATTCCAACAGGAAGTTGTGGAATCCTTTGTTGCCAGCCACCTGGCAAACGAAACGCCTAATCCCTGCGTCCTGTGCAATCGAATTCTAAAATGGACCCAAATGATCGACTTTGCCAACAAACAAGGGGCAGAATTCGTGGCGACCGGTCATTACGCGCGCATTATCCAGGCTGATAATGGCAGGTTCGAACTCTGGCGCGCAAAGGACCTGGCAAAAGACCAAAGCTACATGCTGAGCAACCTGACCCAAGAGGAACTGAAACGGTCGATCCTTCCTCTCGGCGAATTGCGAAAACCAGAGGTGCGGGCCATCGCCCAAGGCCTTGGACTGACAGTGTCAGACACTCCCGACAGCCAGGACCTCTGTTTTGTTGACCAGGAGGACTACCACCAGTTTCTGCGTGAGTACGCCTCCGCTTCTACCCAACCCGGAGAGGTCCGGAATGCCAACGGGCAGCTTTTGGGCATGCACCAGGGCTTGGTTTTTTACACCATCGGGCAAAGGAAAGGCCTGCCAGCCTATACCGAAGCGTTGTACGTCCTTGAAAAGAAACCTGAAACCAATACGCTGATCGTTGGTACAGCCAGCGAACTTGGAAACTCCTTCTTCCTCGTGCATCCAGTCAATTGGATCAGCGGTCAATCACCCCTCTTGCCTTTGGTCTGCGAGGTGAAGATCCGATATCGGGCAATCCCTGTCAGCTCAACCCTCACCGCTGCAGATGGCAACGGCGTGATGGTTGAAACCAGTCAACCCCTGCGGGACATAACTCCCGGCCAAAGCGCGGTATTCTACGAAGGTGAGAAGGTACTCGGTGGTGGCATTATCCGGGCAAACGGAAGGTAACAATATGAAAAGTAACGAGATTTCTTTTTTGCAGTGCTCTGATGGCAAATGGCAGACTCAAACAGGTCAGGTTCCTCTTGAACAGGCAGTCACCCTGATCGTCAACGGCAAGCCCTGGATGGAAATGCTCTGCACCCCTGACATGATCGCCGAATTAGCAGTTGGTTTCCTGTACAACGAAAGGCTGATCAACTCCACCAAAGACCTCTCGCGGGTACACGTTTGTGATACCGCAGACTTTGTGGAGGTCGACACTACCATGCCCATCAGCAAGCCCACATCCTGGATTAAAACCACGGGCTGCGGTGGTGGCCAAACCGCCCAGCGGCTTGAACAGCCCGACAAGCCAAACCTGAATGAAGTCTCCTTGAGCGCTGGAATCGTTGCTGGGTTACTGGCTGATTTTCTTCAGACGCAGCATGACCAGACAACCTCCCGTGGTATTCACTGCTCTGCAATCACTGATGGCGATAAAATTCTCGTGTTGGC
>CAZMIS010000707.1:0-1838 GCA_964566325.1 uncultured Anaerolineales bacterium | reverse complement strand
TGCAGGTCATCGACGATGCGGCGGAAAGACACGTCGGTTGTCGCCAGGTCCAACAGGTCGTTGCGGCCTTTGAACCACTCTCGCAGGAAACGCCGACGCGGCAGCGTGAAGTAGGCGTTGACGAGTTGGCTGGCCTGATCGGCGCTCTCTGCGCCCAACCGGGCGTATTCGTGCATCACGTGGGTCTGCAGCGTTCGTTCCCGATAGAAATCCTCAAGGGGGGCGAAGTCGTCCTTGTTGAAGCGCCTCTTCGTATCTGCAGGGTCAGTCTGGATAGTCATCGCCGACCGGAAGACCGACCGGCCCTTGTCCAGTTCGAGGACTCGGTTGTCGTGCATGTATAGGAGTGCGTGCTCCAGTGCAGTCGCGGGATCTCGCAGTGTTGTCTTGAGGTCCAGGTCGGCATCGATAGCGTCGAGCAGATCCCGAGCTTTGCACTCGACGATGAGGCTGGATTCCCTTGATCCGGCCGGCAGTTCGGACAGCAGCTTTGTCAGCACCACCTGCGCGGTGGCGCGGCGCCGCTCACAGATCGTCCTGATCTGCGACCACGGCCGATGCAAGACCACGCGCAGGCTGTCAGGGCCGTGACTCTGGATCTGCAGCATGCTGCGTTTCTCGGCTCCGGAGCCGAAGGACTCGGCGAGAGACCTGAGGCAGTTGCGCACGACCTGCGGGCTGACCCGCCCATCGCTGTCCGGGAGCTCCAGGCGCCTGCGCAGCTCTGTGCACAGTGGCCTCATGGTCAGGTGTTGCTGGCCGCCATCAACGTCGGCGTCCGGCGCCCGCTCGGACATCAGATCCAGCAGTTCGCGCTCCAACTGATCGAGGTCACGCAAAGCATTGCTGGAACTGCGCCCCCCACCCTTGGAAAGTCGGACGGTGAGGCCGAGGTCATTGACCAGGATGCCCAGGTCCTCCAGCTGGTGAAGGATTCGGAAGCACTCGTCGGCCGGGATGCCGGCGTCAAGCATCAGCTCGTCGGTGCTGACCCCTTCGGGGCTCAGGCTTCGGAACAACGTTGCGGCCACTGAGTTGTAGCGCTGCCGCGTGGCCTCTGGCAGGTCGGCGCCTGCGATGCGCCGCTGGGCTTCATCCAGCGTTGGCACGCGAAGACTTGCCGGGAACACCCGACTGTTGTTCTCGTTGCGCTTGAGGAATCCGCTGCGCTCAAGCCAGGCGATCGCCGTGGTGACCTTGGTCGATGCATCGCGAGACTCGATGTCAATCGTCGTGCCTTCGCTCTCCGACAGCAGTTCCTTGGCCGAGACGACGATCTCGGGCGTCTTGAGGCGCTTGACGCGATTCCGGATGGCTTTGAGCAGGCTGTCGAAGTCCTTCTTTGTGAGCTTGGATGACGCCGACAGGCGGAACTGAGTCTCCACATCTTCCTGGTCGAACAGCAGCACACACCGGGCGGCCAGGCCGTCTCTGCCCGCACGCCCAGCTTCCTGTAGATAGTTCTCCAGCGAGCCCGGGATGTCGGCGTGGATCACGACACGGATGTCAGGCTTGTCCACGCCCATCCCAAAGGCGTTCGTGGCCGCGATCACAGGGATGTCACCCTCGATGAACCGTTGCTGAACGCTCTTCTTGGTCTCTGGCTCCAACCCTCCGTGAAAGCAGCCGCAGACCGTACCCGCAGCAGTTACCAGCTCGGACATTGTTTGTGCCGTTTTGCGCGTGGCGCAGAACACCACCGCAGCCCCGCCGTCCTTGAGCTCGTGCTTCAGCAGCTCGACGATGCGCTGGGCCTTTTGCGCTTTGGACACGGGGACGACGACGTAGGACAGGTTCTCGCGCTCGTGGCCACCGAGGAACCGCTCCAGCTCGAAGCC
>CAZMIS010000706.1:0-1842 GCA_964566325.1 uncultured Anaerolineales bacterium | reverse complement strand
CGAACCGCAAGAACTTGGGCACTCAATCTGTCGAAAATTTGCATGCAGGTACGCGCATAGGTACAGGCGAGTATAATCCACTCGGCTTTGGCGCTTATCGAGCGACTTTGCGCAGTTGCCGAGCGGCCGCTGCTCGATCGAGCGATGTCATCCCATGACTCGAGCTGTTCCGGATAGACAGTTTTACACCCCGGTCGGTGTTACTCGCCTACTATCGGAGATAGTAGCCCATGCTCGACCATCGAGAAGAATCCGTTCTTTGAAATGATAAGATGGTCCAGCATAGCGATTCCGAGAATTTCCCCGGCTTCGCGTAGCCGTCTCGTTATCTCGAGGTCCTCGGGGGACGGGCTGAGAGACCCCGAAGGATGGTTGTGGACGCAGATCACAGCGGCGCTGTTGTCCCGGATCGCATGGATGAAGACCTCGCGCGGATGTACCACCGTACGATTCAATAGACCGATGGATACTATCCGGACGGCGATCACCGCATGCGCGCCATCCAGGGTAACTACGAAGAAATGCTCGTTGCGCTTGTTCTTGTAACGCTCGAGGGATTTGTACGCGTCGGCCGGGGAGCGTACGACATAGGTCGGCTCTTTGCGGTCGGAGACGATCTGGTAAATGCTCAAGGGATACCTCCAAGACGAGATATCCCTATCAGTAGAATCGAGGATTCAGCCTGCGCAGTGCTATTGGCAAGAAGCCCCGGCTCCCATGTAGGAGCCGGGGCGGAGATCAGGCCGCGATGCTGGTCGATTGCGGCGCGGGAAGCGCGAGTTCGGGATGGGCGGGCAGCAGGATCGGCGTCTTGGACGCGGGCAGCATGAGGGGTTCGTCGATGACCGCGTCCGGCAGAAGCTCGAAGCGCTTCACCCAGCGTTCGAAGGTTTCGGCTTCCTTCGGGTTCCGGAGCTCGATGATCTCGACCTTGTGACCCGCGGCCACCAGCGCGTCATAGTGAAGAAGCTCGTCCTTCGACAGCGCGATCGTGCGTCGGCTCACGGGTTCGGGTTCGCGTTCGGGATGGTAGTCGCGGTCCCGCGCGAAGCGGCGGAACTTGGCCACGCTGAGGGTCTTGAGCATTTCGATGACGAGCGGCGCCTGCCCGACATGGGTTTCCATCGCGATGTGGAGGATGGACAGCTTGTCGAGGCTGCCATCGAAGTCGAGGTCGAGGTTCTCTCCGAAGACCGGAGCGTAGAAGACGAGGTTGCGACCCAGCCGCGAGAGCCACTTGAACATGGCCGCGTCGATATCGAGATACCGGGCGGCGAAGTCGGAGGCGCAGGTGATGTCGAAGTCGGCGAATTGGCTTTTCAGCCTGTCGTCGTGCTTCAGGCGGTGGACGAGATAGGCCTGGGCGAGGCGGAGATCGGTCAGGGTGCGGAATTGCTCCGCCAGGATGGAGTGAATGGCCTCTAGGTCAAGCGTCGCAATCGCCTGTTCGAGCCCGGAAATCGACTCTTTAAGGTGTCCTGGGACCATTTCCGAGAGGTCGTGGCCGGTGACCGTCGAGAGGTCGTTGGAGGTCGCGCGGACGTAGGCCGCGTTGGCCGCGCGGCGGACCTTGAACTGGATGGCGATGTCGATCGCCACCCGATCGGGTTGGTCGACGATGAAGCCCACCCGGTATCCCCTGGCGATGGTCTCGCAGATGCGCTGCTTTGCCGGATCGAGGGAAGGCTTCTCGTACTTGGTAGCGGCACGCTGTTTGCCCGTTGAACGCGGCTTAACCTCGCCACGGACGTACTTCTCGAAGGCCGCCTTGGAGTCGTTGAGGAAGTGTCCGTAGAGTTCGGAACTGAGGGGCATCTTCCTGCGATAGATGGCCTTCCAAAG
>CAZMIS010000705.1:0-1844 GCA_964566325.1 uncultured Anaerolineales bacterium | reverse complement strand
CCGTGCGTACGAGACTGCCATCTTCCACCCGGCCTTTGGTCGCTCAGGGTTCTTCCAGGTGGCGATACCCAACGAGAACAGCACGTCGCGCTGTCGGACGTAGGCATGACGATCCGGTCCCGATGCCTTCACGCCGTGCGCGCCTTCGCTCGTGCCCACGGTGTAGCAGCGATGCACGAAGGCGAGTAGCTCAGCCCGTGCCGCTTCGTGCTCTGCCGTGCGCGTGTCCCGCTGTGCCTCTGTGCGCGCCTGTGCCGGGTTTGCCAGCGTGAAGGCACGCCCGGTGCGCGGTGCTGCCGCCTGTGGCCCTACATGGCCTGTAAGCGTCTCGGTCGCCCATAGGAGACTGTCTGCCAGCCGCAGCCGCCACAACCAGGACAAGGCCAACGCCACGCCGAACACGAGCGCCACGGTCTTGACAGGCCAGCCGAAGGCCCAGGCCGCGCAGCCAGCCAGGACACCGACCGCTGCCGCTGTCATGGCGGCCTGGGCGATCGGCACGCGTACATCTGATTCCATGCCGGGTTGCCGCTGCATCGTGCGCTTCTCCCAGGTCATCGCCGGTTCCGGGTCGTCGTCGGCCTGGGGAAGTTCTACCCGGATGACCGGCCAGCGCCGCGCCGGTTCGGTGTAGGGCACGAGCTCCCGGCCCGGATCGGGCTCGGCGGGGAGCAGTTCCCCGGACACGTCCAGTCGGGCGAGCTCGGCAAGTCGTCGTGTGTTCGTCATCGTCTGCCGCCTTTCTGCAAGAGTGCGTTGACCGGGCCATGCTCGCGATGAGCAGCCTGGAGGTCATCAGCCAGCAGCCGCAGATACCGCTGGAGGACCGGCAGCGAACCGTGGCCCATCATGGCCGCGAGCTGCATCATGGGCATCCCGGCGCGCAAGCTCTCAATGGCGAAGGTGCGCCGAAAGCGGTGTAGGCCGTGGTCGGGCACGCCTGCCCGCTGAGCGACGCGCCGTATCAGCGATTGCAGCCCGTAGACTGTCAGCCGGTCGCCGCTGGTGAAGCTCGCGAAGAGCGCGTCATCAGGGGTGGTTGTGCGTGTCCAGAGATACTTGATCAGGGCCTTGCGGGTTCGTGGTCCGATGAAGGTGGTTCTGTCCTTGCGTCCCTTGCCGTGCCGCACGTCCACCCGGCCCGAGGCGAGGTCCACATCACCGACTCTCAGCGCGCAAAGCTCACTGGCGCGCAGCCCCGAATCGAGCAGAACGAGTATGATGGCCGTGTCCCGTTCAGTCTCACAAGCATCGAGGAGCGCGCGCACATCATCGCCCGTAAATGGCGGCAGCGCGTCCTTCGGTAGTGTTGGCATCCGTACTCGCCGCATGGGTGACGCATCCAGCAACCCCTCCCGAACCAGGAAGTTGAAGAAGGTGCGGACGCTGCGCGCGGCGGAGTGCAAGTAGTAGGCCGATAGCCTGCGTTCGTGGAAGGTCAGGAAGTAGGCGCGCACATGCGCGGGGGCGATCTCGCCGGGGGTGGTGATGTTCTGTGACTCCAGGAAGTCGAGCCACAGGCCAAGCCGCTGCCAGTAGTAGCGCAGCGTACTTGGGGAGAGGTTGCGGGCCTCGCAATCCAACAGGAACAGGTTTGCCGCCTGTCCGAGTGTCGAGGTGTGCCCTAGACGGTAGAAGCTGCCGCTAGTCCGCGATTCACTTTTCATGGCCCGTCACGTCCTTGCTAGTGACGGCCACGTTTTTCGGTGTACGGGATACGGGGAAACGCTACAATCGCGCCGCAGCACCTGTGCTAGAATCGCGGCTGTCCGGGCGCGTAGCTCAATTGGCAGAGCAGCGGCCTTTTAAGCCGCGGGTTCAGGGTTCGATTCCCTGCGCGCTCA
>CAZMIS010000704.1:0-1847 GCA_964566325.1 uncultured Anaerolineales bacterium | reverse complement strand
TCGATCACGTTCGTTACCGCCGACGTCGGCAGCGCTTCAGCGCCGATCTCCACCGTCTGCAGGCCGCCCGAGTCGGGCCAGTGCTTGACCAGCACGTGTCCGCCCTTGCCTTTGAACGAAGACGGCAATGCAGCAATAGGACCGTACTGCGCGACTACCCGCTTGTCGATGACGGGGCCGAACGCGTAGGCTGCTTTGTCAGCGTCCTTGAACACTGTCAGGACAGTGGGTGCCGACACGGGTACTCGGTATCGGTATCCCTTGCCCAGTACCGCCACTTCGTCGGACTTGAAAACGTCGAAGAGGGGGGGCATGGCGCTAGCAACGGTGTAGTGGCGTGTGCTCGCCTTTAGCGACTGCAGCAGCTTTGGCAGGAAGGTACCAGCGTTGTCGGACATGCCGATGATGCGCGTGGCACCGCTGACTACCGTCGGCCCCAGCGTGGCCTCGCGGGCGTACGGCTGGAATTCGTCCGGGCCGCCCATCGGCAGGATGGCCTGATACACCGCCTCGACATCCTTACCATCGGCCAGCCCAAAGAGGCTGGCCGCCTCGTCACGACGTTGAGTCGCAGCAGCCAGGCGGTCTCGGCGGTTCGCGGCAATCGCCGCTACGAGATCGGCCTTCTGGGCACTACCCTGAGCCCGATCGAAAACGTCGTCGATGGCCTTCTGCGCAGTCTTAACGTCCTGCTCGTAGGAGGTCAGGCAAAAGTCAATTTCCTTGACTAGGCCGCACGTAAGAGTGCCGGATTCCTGCTTGAGCACGCTGGCGACGTCGTTGGAGACTTGGTAGCAACTGCGTCGGGCCGTGCCCGCGCTGCGGCTGCTTGCTTCGACTGCCGCGCGAGCGGCCGGCGCACCAGCGGCCTTGAGCAACGTCGAGGCCACGCTGCTTGCCACCTCGAATCCCGTGTTAGAAGCTGTCGCATCAATCTTGTCGACCACGCCATTGGAGGCGATCTCGAACTTGAAGGTTAGGGACTGGAAGAGGTCCGCCGAGGGGGTGACCTGGTACAGGTGCGCATAGTCGGGGACCGAGTTCGTGCGCAGCTCGGGCGATGCGAACAGGACGCTGGGAGCAGCACTGAAGTCGCATGCATCGGCGACGCTGTCGGGGTTGGCAGCGCATGCTCGCCTGCAGGTGCCAAACGTGTCGCGCAGTCCGCCGCTGGTCGAGAACTTCAACTTGATCGGCTGGACGATCTCGAATTCAGAGCGCGGCAGTGCGTAGACAATACCTTCGCCCTTGATCTGCGATGGCGCGAGCAAGCCCGCCCCGATCCCAGCCTCACTCGGCTTGATCCTGGTGGCCTCGAGCGTGACGCCACAACCGCTCAAAGCGTGCGCGGCGGCCGCCGCTGCAACCCAACTCATTCGACTCATCATGACTCCTCGGGTTATGTCCGGCTCGCGCGCCGGCCGGCAAACTGATGGTCTCGTCAGCAATGGGGTCAAAATCCAAAAAGTGCCGTGAACTGGGCGTCCTCCAAGGTGGATACATAGGGTTGCCCAGCCCGCCCGGGCTCGCCAGCCGTACCGACCGGGCCAGGTGCCCCGGATCCTCCCGGCAGACCCACCCGGCCAGCACTGTTGCAGAAGTTCGCGAGTTGGCCTTCAGGTCCTCCTGACCCTCCGCTGCCCCCACTACCACCATCCCCAGGGGACCCGCCCACTCCGCCGCCAATGTTGACCCGAATCGCTTGAAAGAGCGTCGGCAGACTCGCAGGCGTCGACACCAAGGTGACATTGCCGCCGTTGCCTCCGCGACCACCGAGGCCACCAGACCCGCCGGCTCCGCCGGTCCCGCCATTGCCGCCCCGCCCTGGCCCAGATTCACATGAGGGC
>CAZMIS010000703.1:0-1850 GCA_964566325.1 uncultured Anaerolineales bacterium | reverse complement strand
TCGAGGTCGAGGTCGACGTCGTAGAACACGGGCCGCGTGGGCAGGCCCGGCATGGTGCGCATCTCACCGCACAGCGGGTAGAGGAACCCCGCACCGACACTGGCCCGCACGTCGCGGATCGGGAAGACGTAGCCCTGCGGCCGGCCCTTGAGCGCCGGGTCGTGCGTCAGGCTCAGGTGCGTCTTGGCCATGCAGATCGGCAGCTGATCGAAGCCCAGCTTGGTGTACAACGCAATCTTGGCCTCCGCCTCCGGCGTGTAGCTCACCTCGCCCGCACCGTAGATGTCCTTGGCGATCTTCTCGATCTTCTGCTTGATGCTCCACTCCAGCGGGTAGAGGAACTGGAACTCGCTCGGCTTTTCGCAGGCGACCATCACGGCCTTCGCCAGGTCCACCGCCCCGTCGCCGCCCAGCGCCCAGTGATTCGACAGCACCGCATCCTCCGCACCCGCGGCCAGCGCCCGCTCCCGGATCAGCGCGATCTCCGCCGGCGTGTCGTCCTTGAACTGGTTGATCGCCACCACCACCGGCACGCCCTGGCGCTTGATGTTCTCGATGTGCGCCACCAGGTTGGCGATGCCCTTGTCCAGCAGCGGCAGGTTCTCCGTCGTGTAGGCGAAGTCCAGCGGCTTGCCCGCCACCACCTTCGGCCCACCGCCGTGCATCTTCAGCGCCCGCACCGTCGCCACCAGCACCACGCAGTCCGGCGCCAGCCCCGAGTAGCGGCACTTGATGTTCATGAACTTCTCCATGCCCATGTCCGCCCCGAAGCCCGACTCCGTCACCACGTAGTCCGCCAGCTGCAGCGCAATCTGGTCCGCCACGATCGACGAGTTGCCGTGCGCAATGTTGGCGAACGGCCCCGCATGCACGAACGCCGGCTGCCCTTCCAGCGTCTGCATCAGGTTCGGCATGATCGCATCCTTCAGCAGCACCGTCGCCGCACCCGCCACGCCCAGGTCCTCGACGCTCACCGCCGCGCCCGCTGTGCTGGTCCCGATCACCACCCGCCCGATCCGATCGCGCAGGTCCGCCAGGCCGGTCGTCAGCGCCAGGATCGCCATCAGCTCGGACGCCACCGTGATGTCGTAGCCCGTCACGCGCGTGCGCCCCTTCTCCTCCGGCCCCAGCCCCACCTCGATCCGGCGCAGGAAGCGGTCCGAAATGTCGATCACGCGGTTCCACGTGATCGTCGCCGGGTCGATGTCCAACACCGCAAAGCGCGCCCGCTCCTCCGGCGTCAGCGCCTCCGGATCGGTCTTGGCAATCCCCAGCTTGGCCAGCCGGCGCAGCATCGTCGGCGAGAAGCTGCGCTTGCCCGCCTTGTCCTTCGGGCACAGCCGGTCGAACATGGTCTGCGCATCCGCCGCTGACTCGTGCAGCATGCGCGCATCGATCGCGGCCGCAATCAGGTTGTGCGCCGCGGTGATGGCGTGGATGTCGCCCGTCAGGTGCAGGTTGAAGTCCTCCATCGGCACCACCTGCGAGTAGCCGCCCCCGGCCGCCCCGCCCTTGATGCCGAACGTCGGCCCCTGCGACGGCTGCCGGATGCACGCCACCACCGACTTCTCCAGCACGCCCAGCGCCTGCGTCAGCCCGATCGTCGTCGTCGTCTTGCCTTCCCCCAGCGGCGTCGGCGTGATCGCCGTCACGTCGATGTACTTGCCGCGCGGCCGGTCGGCGAACTTCTCGCGCACGTCCAGGTGCACCTTCGCCTTGTACTTGCCGTACAGCTCCAGGTCATCCGGGCTCAGGCCCAGGCTCTCCGCGATCTCCAGGATCGGCTTCAGTTCGGCGGCCTGCGCGATCTCCAGATCGCTGGGTACGGGTGTCAAACGCTTCATAGTTCG
>CAZMIS010000702.1:0-1852 GCA_964566325.1 uncultured Anaerolineales bacterium | reverse complement strand
AATTTTCACATTAAAAATACTAAATAATGGTTCAGTATTGTCAGGGATTGACAAAGTGTGCCGGTATTGACCATGTTAAATCCATATAAGAACTTCCATGCAATAAAGAAAAATTCTGAACCAAACCTATCCCTCCATCCATAAATGCATTACAAGCTAAATCATCTCCAAAAAGATTAATACCCGTAGATTTAATAAAGCAAGAACCGTCATCTAATATAGCCGCCAAACTAAAATCTTTTCCGTCCCCCTTATACAGATAAGCTTTAGTAGGATTGGGGTCATAAGGAGTAGTGCTTAAGAATTGATCTATAAAAGACTGCAAGGTCAAATTAGTCTTTCCTTCTTCAATGGTTGAGACAATATCTGGATAAGATAATTCAGATAAAGCCTGCTTCCCTACTATACTCGTATACAAATTAGAAATATCATTCTTTCTAACAGCATCCTGAGCTAATCCACGAGTACCTGAGAGATTAGCTAATACAAAAGCAGTTAGGATACCAATAATTGCAATCACTATTAATAACTCTATCAAGGTAAAAGCTTTTTTCATAAATCTTAAACATTATATTATCTTTTTAGATAGTATAACACAATAATAGAAAACTCAAAAACCTTACAACAATAAACTTACAACAATAAACTGAGCAAATCTCATTGACTCTAATAAGGAAATATCATAGAATCATAAACGCTAAATCAATTAGCACTTCTTGAAACGATGAAAATCGGACAGAAGCCAAGGTGAGTTCTGTGACAAGTTCAAAAGACTACAAGCCAAGGATGGTTTACGTGACTGAACTTCTTGAGTATAATCTCGAAAAGTTCATGGGAAACGACTGCCCAGGATGGTATAAGTGGCTCTTCGTGTCATTCCTGATTCTGCCTTTCCTTGTACGGTTCGGCATACCTTTTCTAGGAGTTGATTTCGAAGTGACTATGGCGAATATCGGACCTCTGCATATTAAAGCGTCCATGGCTGCTATTACTACCACTATCCTGATAATGTTTGAAGCAATAACTCTTCTTATGCTCAATAAGAAGAACACTCCTGCAACAGCCCCTATCCTCTTTCTCGTTCCTCTTGCTCTATTCGGAACAGGAGTAGCTAGTTCTCAAGGATATGTTGCCGAAGTGTCAGCCAATCTTTCCGTGTTACTCCTAGTGCTTACTGTAGGTAGTACGGCCTCCAACCTCAAGGACCCAATCGGAATACCTGTTAGCCTAATTATTCAGAAATGGGGAAAATGCCTCTACAAAACTGGTGCCGCAGTATTCCTGATGAGTGCCATAGGGTCAGCATTTTTAGATCAGATTACAATGCTTTTCATCATGATTGGTGGACTATCAAGCATATACTATGTAGTCAAGAATTCTGGTAATTTTGACCAAGAAGAAATGACTTCCATAAATGGAGTTATTAGAATGCTTATATACACCGCATTCATGGGATCATTGATTGGTGGTACTGCAACCCCCATAGGAGAACCTCAATGCTATAGAATTGCCGAAATTCTTGGCATTACTGATTTCGGCCAATTCTTCATGATGATGTACATGATTTTCATCGGATGTGGGTTAGCTCTTTTAACAGAGATATTAATTCTTACCAGGTTCAGAATTGGAGAATATGCTTTCAGATGGCCAGATAGCGAAAAACTATCATCTACTCTAAAGGAGAACAGTCTTAACCTACCAAACAGAGAAAAAGCATCCAACTATATTCAATTAGGAGCTTTCCTTGTATTCGTACTGGCATTGCTCTTACTAGCAGCCCACATCAACATTTTCTTCCTTGGTATGGTAGCTTTTGGAGGAATGATGATGCTCTAAGGAAAGAACAGAGAGC
>CAZMIS010000701.1:0-1855 GCA_964566325.1 uncultured Anaerolineales bacterium | reverse complement strand
GGGCCATGACCGCCAGGCGCTCGCCCAGCGCGGCGGGCTCGTGGCACGCACCGCCGCCGCTGACACGGACGATCCGCGAGCCATCGGGGCTGGCAACCAGTGCGGTCAGGCGGAGGACCCCTGCATCGACATCATCCGGTTCGGCGTAAGCGCCCACCGGCGCACAACAGCCGCCGCCGAGCGCGGCCAGGAAGGCCCGCTCCGCAGTCACGGCCGCCTCGGCTGCCGGATCGTGGAGCGGCGCGAGCAGATCCCGCGCCAGCCGGTCGTCCGCGCGGCACTGCACCGCCAGCGCGCCCTGCCCGGGCGCAGGCAGCATCACATCGAAGGGCAGGTGCTCGGTGACATGGTCCGCCAGTCCCAGGCGAGCCAGTCCGGCCGCGGCCAGCACGATCGCGTCGTACTCCTCCGCCATGGCCTTGCGCAGCCGGGTGTCCACGTTGCCGCGCAACGGCACGATCTGCGCATCTGGCCGCACGGCCAACAGCTGCGCAGCGCGGCGCGGGCTGCTGGTGCCGATGCGCGGCCGTGACGGCAGCGCTGCCAGCCCCACCCCGTGCCGCGAGACCAGTGCATCCCGCGCATCCTCCCGCGGCGGCACCGCACCGATGCAGAGCATCGCCTGGCCTTCTGCAGGCTCATAACATTCAGGAGTAGGGAGGTCCTTCAGACTGTGGACGGCCACCGTGATGCGCCCGCCGGACAGGGCGTCCGCCAGATCAGCGGTGAAGAGGCCTTTGCCGCCGATCTCGGGCAGCGGGCGGCTGGTATCGCGATCTCCCGACGTGCTGAACTCGCGAATGAGCACGGGGAGCCCCGGCCACGCCGCCTGCAGCGCCGCAACGACCAGCTCGGTCTGGCGCCGGGCCAACGCGCTGCCGCGCGTCCCGACGATGATTTGTTCCAAAACACGACTCCATGTGTTTGCCGGCCGCGCGCCATCGAGGGCGTCCGAACCGGAGATAGCGCGCATTCTACCACAGGTCTGACGGCCGAAGAAGGATTAAGATCATTGACGGTGTCCCGAATAGCGTGCTAAAATCCTTCCATGCGGACTTATCCGATCAACCTGATCGAACTTGCGCGCCGTCGCGCAGTCGTCATTGGCGGCGGCGCGGTCGCCTGGCGAAAAGTGCAGGGCCTGCTCGTAGCAGACGCAAATGTGACCGTCATCAGCCCCGAGCTAGTACCTGAGCTGGTCGAGCTCGATGCTGCCGGTGCGATTGCCGTCACGCCCCGGTGCTATCAGGACGGCGATCTGGACGGCGCGTGGCTCGTGGTTGCAGCCACGGACGACGCTTGGGTCAACCACGCGGTCTCCGCAGAGGCGCTGCGCCGGGGCTGCCTGGTCAACGTCGTGGACGACCCCGATCACAGCAACTTCATCGTCCCCGCGGTCCTGCGCCGGGGCGAGATCGCTGTGACCATCTGCACGGGCGGCGCCAGCCCCGCACTTGCGCGGCGGCTGCGCGAGCGGCTCGAAGAGCTGATCCCGCCGGAATACGGGGACTTCGCCGCGCTGTTGGCCGAGCTGCGCCCGGAATTGCTGGCGCGCTTCGACGCGGGCCAGCCGCGCCTCGACGCGGCGCTGCGCCTGGTCGATTCCGGCGTGTTGCAGGTGCTGCGCGGGCAAGGGATGGCGGCTGCACGCGCCCATGCCCGGGCACTGCTGGCGGGCGAGCCCATGACCCCAGCCCCTGCGAGCGAAGGCGATACGGCGCCGGCGACGATCCGCTCCGACGCGAATCCCTTTGCGACCGGGATGGATGTAAACGCGGGCCTGGTCCGAGGCACGGTCTACCTGGTCGGCGCGGGGCCGGGCGACCCCGGCCTGATCACGGTCCGTGGGCTGGCG
>CAZMIS010000700.1:0-1869 GCA_964566325.1 uncultured Anaerolineales bacterium | reverse complement strand
CAAAAACCCGACCAAAAACATCCCTCTGGCGATCATGATCAGCCTCTTTTTGATCGTTGTGGTTTACACCCTGGTTGTCATGGTGGCGATGGGCACCTCGAGCACGATCGCGGGCTCTGAAACGGCAATTTCCGACACGATCCGGATCTTCCTTGGCACGCCTGGCGCGACCTTGATCGGTATCGCGGGTATAGTTGGGGCATTGACCTCGATCAACTCCTCCATGCTTTCAGCTACGCGTGAGAGTTTTACCCTGAGCCGCGATGGCGCCTGGCCGGCGTTTCTCGCCCGCCTCAACAAGGTGCGGGTGCCTTATAACGCTATTTTGCTGATCGGCGGCGTGTCCATGTTTATTACCCTGATTGGCGCGGTGGATTTCCTCAGTTACATCACCTCCGGCGGTTATTTGTTCGTGCTGTTGCTTTCGAATTTATCGATGATCACGCTTCGCAAGAAGTACCCCTTCATCCATCGTCCTTTTAAGGTGCCGGCTTTTCCCTTGACGCCGATTATTGCCTCCCTGGTGTGCATTGTTGTGCTGCGTTACTCAGAGGTTAGGGCGTTGATATTTATGGGAGTGATTCTGGCGATTTTTACTGCGTATTATTTCATAAAACTTGGCGTGGGATCATGGCAAGCAGAACACAAACGCAGCCTGGACCCCGGGCGATATCGCCTGGTGGTGCCGATGCAGGATGAGAGTGGATTAAATAGCGTGGTCAGGCTGGGCGCGCGTATTGCCAACGCGGATAACGAGATGAACATGTGCTTGCTGCAGGTGGTTGACAAGGAAACGGCGGAAGACGAACAGGCTCGTGAAAAACTCAATCGTGCCAGGCAATACAGCCTTGAGAAGTTCATCAAGTATGCGGTGGAACGCAATGTGCCAATGTATTCCAAGACGGTCAGTGGGTCTTCAACTGCAGATGGAATCATCGATGAGATGCGCAGCGACAACAATGTGCGCTTGCTGCTGCTTAAGTGGCCTGTCAGTGAGGACAGGCAGGTTAAATTTGGAGAAAACCTCGAAGCGATCATTCGCTCTGGATTGACGAATGTGGGGGTGTTATTTGACCGGGGCATCGATCGCATTGAGGATATCCTTGTGCCGGTTGGTGGTGGATTGCACTGCAAATTGGCTGTCTCACTTGCAGAGAATCTGGCTCAGGCGGATCACGCCAGCATCGATTTTATGCGGGTTGTCGACCAAGACCTGGATGACGAACTTTATGAAGACCAAATGGCTTTCTTGCAGGAAGTCGTGATCACGGAGTTGGGCAACATCCCTGGCAACGCCAACCTGCATATCATCCGCGGGGAAGACCCCGCTACTGCGATTGTGGCAGAGGCTCAGGCACGCGATTACGACCTGATCATTGTGGGCTCTTTTGAAGGGCAAGCCAAGCCTGGGCTGCCTTTTGGTGAAGTGGTCGATAAAATTGTCAGGGGTTCAAATACCTCTGTACTGGTGCTGCGCCAGCATGAAAGCCCGGCGGCTTCGTGGCTGAAACAGCAACTCCGCGGAACCAGCAGAAAGTCTTAACCAGACTATTTTCGGAGAATTTACTCGCGAGCCCCATCAATGTTTATTTGTTGATTGGGGCTTGTGATTTAATGTACAATGAACATAGATCGTGAAAGAGGTGAAAAATGAATAACCGTTTCAGACTATTAGCTTTCTTGTCTGTTCTATTGCTGACGACCATGGCTTGCAGCATTACCCGCCGCACTCCGACCCCTCCCCCTGTGGTCGATGGAAAAGATCAGAACGTTCAGGTCACCGAGGTCCGTCAATTGGTGGAGTTTACAAAGATCGACATGGATGGCGGGGCAAAGGTGAACCTGGTTCAGGGCAACGAGCACTCCATC
>CAZMIS010000699.1:0-1869 GCA_964566325.1 uncultured Anaerolineales bacterium | reverse complement strand
CATTACTGTCCGGGATGCACGCACGGTATCATCCATCGGCTGATCGCAGAGGCCATCGACGAGCTTGGGTTGCAGGACCGCACGATCCTCGTCGCGCCGGTGGGCTGTTCGGTTCTTCTGTATTACTACTTCGATGTCGACTCGGTCGAGGCGGCACACGGCCGCGCGCCCGCGATGGCCACCGGCCTGAAGCGCACGCAGCCCGACAAGATCGTCATCACTTACCAGGGTGACGGCGACCTCGCTTCGATCGGCGCCGCAGAAATCCTGCATGCGGCGAACCGCGGCGAGAACATCAGTGTCTTCTTCATCAACAACGCGGTCTATGGCATGACCAGCGGCCAGTTGGCGCCGACGTCTCTGCCCGGCCAGATAACCACCTCATCCCCCATGGGCCGGGATCCCGCCCTGCACGGCTACCCGATGCGGATGGCGGAGATTCTCGCAGGGCTGCCGGGCGCGTGCTACGTCGTGCGGCGCTCCGTGTACGATGCCAAGACCGTGCGACAGGCCAAGAAGGCAGTCGTGACCGCCCTTAAGACGCAGATGGCCGGCATGGGGTTCAGCATGGTCGAGTTCCTGTCGAGCTGCCCGACGAACTGGCACATGTCGGCGCCGGACGCGTTGACCTGGATTCGCGACTCGATGGTCCCATACTTCCCGCTCGGCGATTTCAAAGTGGCTGACGCGGTGAAGAACCTCGAATAGGCGCATGGCAAAGGAGCCAAGCATGAACGAGGAGATCATTTTTTCGGGATTCGGAGGCCAGGGCGCCCTCTTCGCCGGCCAGTTGCTGGCCTATTCAGCGTTGGACAGCGGCCTGCACGTCACGTGGATCCCGTCGTACGGCCCCGAGATGCGCGGGGGCACCGCCCACTGCACCGTCGTCGTGTCCGATGAGCCGATCGGCTCTCCCCTGGTGCGCAATCCGCGTGCGGCCGTGGCGCTGAACCTGCCATCGTTCGAGAAGTACGAGTCAGTCATCAAGCCCGGAGGTCTGCTGGTCTACAACGTGTCGCTTGCGCCTGTCCAACCCGTGCGCAGCGACATCCAGTACATGGCCGTGCCGGCGAACGACATTGCCGAGCGGCTCGGGAACGTGCGCATGGCGAACGTTGTGCTTCTCGGCGCATATCTGAGCGTCACAGGTTATCTGACGCTCGAGACGGTCGAGACTGCGCTCGACCTGCATCTCGGGCAACGTCAGCGCAAGTACCTGGCGGCCAACAAGCAAGCCTTACGCGAGGGCGCCGAGTTCGCTCGCGAGGCCCTGGAGAAGGTTACTGCATGAGCCGTTGGGCCGGGGGCCTGCATGGCCCCCGGCTGCGATGCCTGGCATGGCATAGAAGCGTGCCGACCTTCGGTTGGACCTGTGGAGAACCGGACACCATCTCAACAAGGAGGTTGAGTCGTGGCGACACCCTGGAAGAGCCGTTATGCCCAGCGCAGTCAGCGGATGGGCCGGTCCATCATTCGTGAGTTGCTGAAGTTCACACAGCAGCCGGATATCATCTCGTTTGCTGGTGGCATGCCGGCGCCGGAGTTGTTCCCGCGGGAGCGATTACAGGAAGCCGCCTGTCGGGTCCTGTCGGAAAACGGTGAGAGGGCCCTGCAATACGGACCGACGGAGGGTCATCTGCCGTTACGGCGCTGGATCAGCGAGCGCATGGTGCGCTATGGCATCCAGGCAGAGGCCAGCAACGTCTTCATCACGACCGGCGCCCAGCAGGCGTTGGACCTGATCGGCAAGCTGCTGATCAACCCGGGCGATCAGGTCCTCGTGGAGGAGCCTACCTACCTGGGTGCACTGCAGGCCTGGAATGCCTACCAGGCCGAGTACGCCGGCGTCCCATGCGACGATCACGGCTT
>CAZMIS010000698.1:0-1875 GCA_964566325.1 uncultured Anaerolineales bacterium | reverse complement strand
GCCCCATGCCATCCTCGCCTCCAACACCTCCTCCCTCGCCATCACGGACATGGCCGCGGCGACGAAGCGGCCCGACAAGGTGCTGGGCCTGCACTTCATGCAGCCTGTCCCCGTCATGCGGCTCCTGGAGATGGTGCGCACGTTCCTGACGAGCGAAGAGACGTTCCAGGCCGCCAAGGCGTTCGGCGAGAGCCTGGGCAAGACGATCGTGGTGAGCAAGGACACGCCAGGCTTCATCGTCAACCTGCTGCTGATCCCCTACCTGCTGCAGGCGATCGCCGAGCTGGAGAAGGGCGTGGCGACGAAGGAGGACTTCGACACCGCGATCCAGCTGGGGCTGAGCCACCCGATGGGGCCGTTCACCCTGCTCGATTTCGTCGGGCTGGACACGACGCTCTTCATCGCGGATGCCGTCTTCGAGGAAACGAAGGATCCCCGCTTCGCCGCTCCGCCGCTGCTGCGCCGCATGGTCAGCGCGGGCTGGCTGGGCCGCAAGAGCGGCAAGGGGTTCTACGAGTACGGCAAGGGTTGAGCGCGCCGGCTGCGAGCGGCATGCAGGACCGGGAAGCTACCCCACAGGGAGGAGCAAGACGATGATCTCAACGGCGCCATTTGGCCGCATGGGCCACATGAGCACGCGGACGCTGTTCGGCGCGGCTGCGCTGTGGACCGTCACGCAGGAGGTGGCGGATCGCGCCCTCGACGTGCTGCTGCAGTACGGCGTGAACCACATCGACACTGCGGCATCGTACGGCGATGCCGAGCTGCGCATCGGCCCCTGGATGCGACGGCATCGCGACGCGTTCTTCCTCGCGACCAAGACGCAGGAGCGGACGAAGGCCAGGGCGTGGGACGAGATCCGCAGGTCGCTCGATCGCCTGCAGACGGATCACGTGGACCTGCTGCAGATCCATTTCCTGATCGACGAGGACGAATGGCAGATGGCGATGGGGCCGGACGGCGCGCTGGAGGCCGTGCTGGAGGCGCAGGCGCAGGGGCTCACGCGCTTCGTCGGCGTCACCGGCCACGAGCTGGTCGCGCCGGCCATGCACCTGCGCAGCCTCGCGCGCCACGACTTCGATTCGGTGTTGATGCCCTACAACTACCTGCTGCACTGCAACGAGGCGTATCGCCGTGACTTCGACGCGGTGCGCCAGGTGTGCCGCGAGCGGAACGCCGCGGTGCAGATCATCAAGTCGCTCGCCGCGGGGCCGTGGGACGACAAGCCGAAGACGCACAGCACCTGGTACGAGCCGCTGGCGGATCAGAACAGCATCGACCGCGCGGTGTGGTTCGTGTTGGGCCAGGAGGGCGTCTTCCTCAACACCGCGGGGGACGTCGAGCTGCTGCCGAAAGTGCTGGACGCGGCGAGCCGGTTCGAGCGCTGCCCGTCGGACGAGGAGATGCAGGAGATGGTGCAGCGCCGTGGGATGACGCCGCTGTTTGTGTAGAGGAATGCGCCGCCGCGCCGGTCGCGGATCATCGCCGCATCGACGCCGCCGATTAGAAATCGGCGGCTGATAGTGACGAAGTATGCTGAAGCATACTGGCCGAGGTGAGACCCGCCACAGACCGGCTTCAGCCGGTTTCCTGCCGCTTATCAGCCTGCGGTTTCCAACCGCCGACGCAAGGGCCGCACGCGGCATCATCGCCGGATCGACGCCGCCGATTAGAAATCGGCGGCTGATAGTGACGAAGTATGCTGAAGCATACTGGCCGGGTGAGACCCGTCACCAACCGGCTTCAGCCCGTTTCCCGCCGCTTATCAGCCTGCGGTTTCGAACCGCAGGCACGTGGGGCGCAGGCGGCATCATGGCCGGATCGACGCCGCCGATAAGGCGTCGGCGGGGAAACAAGGATGTCAAATGCCCTTCT
>CAZMIS010000697.1:0-1877 GCA_964566325.1 uncultured Anaerolineales bacterium | reverse complement strand
CACCAGCTCGCTGCTGCCGCAGTTGCCAGCCGATCGCGCGCACTACGTCTTCAGCGACGTGTCCGAACTCTTCCTCGATCGGGCGCGCGAGCGCTTCGCTGCGCACGCCTTCATCGACTACCGCCTGTTCGACATGGAGCGCGATCCCGCCGAGCAGGGCTTCGAGGCCGGCAGCTTCGACGTCATCGTGTCGGCCAACGCGGTGCACGCCAGCACCGACCTGCGCCAGGCGCTGCGGCGCCTGCGTGCGCTGCTGGCGCCGGGGGGCGTGCTGGTGCTGGTGGAGTCGACGGTGCACCTCGACTGGTTCGACATGACCACCGGCCTGATCGAGGGCTGGCAGCAGTTCGCCGACGACCTGCGTACCGACAACCCCTTGCTCGCACCAGCCACCTGGCTGGGTGCCATGCAGGTGGCGGGCTTCGAATCAGCCTGTGCCTGGCCGCCGGTCGGCTCGGCGGCCGAGGCGCTGGGCCAGCACGTGATCGTGGCGCGCGTGCCGGGCGAACCTTTCGGTGCGGCGAGTTCCGCGGTGTCGCAGTCCAACACCAGCGAGAAGCTGGCCGCGGCTGAGGCGAAAGCCGACGTACCCGTCGCACCAAATGCGGCCGAATCCTTGCGCGCACAACTACGGCAGGCTCTGCCGGCCGACCGCCTCGACCTGTTGCGCGACTTCGTTCGCGAACGCGTCGTGCGCGTGTTGAAGCTGCCGGCCGACCAGCCGCCGGGCCGGCATGATCGGCTCATGGACCTCGGCTTCGATTCGCTGATGGCGGTGCAATTGCGCAATCAGCTCGGCAAGGGCCTGGGGCTGGAGCGCCCGCTGCCTGCTACCTTGATGTTTGATCACCCGACCATCGACGCGCTGGCGCAGCACCTGCTCGAACGTGTCGCACCGGCCGAGCCCGCAGGTACGGCCGCCGTACCCACGCCCGCAGCCGCCGGCACGGCCCCCGTGGCGCTCGGTGCCCAAGCCGTGGCCGCTATGAGCGACGAGGCCATCGAGGCGCTGCTGATGGAGCGACTGGGCAAGCCATGAACACGCCCCTCGACACCCTGGTGCCAGCCACGGCTGCCGCGCCCGCCGCCGCCGATGTTCCCGCGCTGTCGCCGCTCAAGCGCGCCTTCATCGCGCTCGAAGCGGCGCAGGCGCGTGTCGCGGTGCTCGAAGAGGCCGCGCACGCCCCCATCGCCATCATCGGCCTGGGCTGCCGCACGCCCGGTGGCGTGCAAGACGCGGATGGCTTCTGGCGCCTGATGCGGGACGAGGTCGACGCCATCTCGCGCGTGCCGACCGATCGTTTCGACATCGACGCGTTGTTCGATGCCGACCCCGAAGTGCCGGGCAAGATCGCCACGCGTGAAGGCGGCTTCATCGACCGGCCCGACGAGTTCGACGCGGCCTTCTTCGGCATCGCGCCGCGCGAAGCCCAGGGCATGGACCCTCAGCAGCGCCTGATGCTCGAGGTCGCCTGGGAGGCGCTCGAGCACGCCGGCCAAGCCCCCGACCGGCTGGAGCGCTCGGCCACCGGGGTCTACGTGGGCGTGACCAGCAGCGACTACACCTACCTGCAGGTGCAGGCCGGCGATGCGGCGCTGTACGACGCACACTTCACTTCGGGCATCGCACACAGCGTGTTCTCTGGCCGGCTGTCGTACTTGCTCGGCCTGCAGGGGCCGAGCCTGACGATCGACACTGCCTGTTCGTCGTCGCTGGTGGCGGTCCACCTGGCGGTGCAGTCGCTGCGCAGCGGCGAGTGCCGCATGGCGCTGGCCGGCGGCGTGAACCTGATGCTCAGCGAGGACCTGTTCATCGCGTTCTCGCACTCGCGCATGCTCGCGCCGGACGGCCGCTGCAAGACCTTCGACGCCGCCGC
>CAZMIS010000696.1:0-1877 GCA_964566325.1 uncultured Anaerolineales bacterium | reverse complement strand
GAAGAGTTCGGCGCCTCCTTCGATGCGTTCTTCACACGCTTTTGCGATGTCATTGCAGAGCGGCTCGCAATTCGTACCCAGAAGGACCGGCAGGAGCAGTTGCTTCGGTGGCGTCGTGTCGCGGACGCGTTGCGTCACAAGGACACACTGCCTGCGGCCTTCTCCGACGCCCTGTTGCAGTGCCTGCGCCAGTCGCCTCTGACGCTGCGGCAGATTGCCCGTGAGAGCGGCATTGGTGTCCATTCACTGCAGTACTGGTCCAGCGGGAGAGGCCAACCTCGCGGTGAAGCAGTCAACCAGTTGCCAAAGCTCGAGGCGGTTCTCGAACTCCCCAAGGCGACACTCATTTCGCGGCTTCCTCTCGCGCGCCGGACACGCTACGCGCGCGGGGTGGAGAAGAACGACATAACGACGAGCTTCACCAAGGTGCGCAGAGCGCAGATGGCGAGGGTCGGACACTATGCGATGACATTCACGCCGAGACTCACGCAGCAATGGACGGACTTGCTGAGATTGAAAACAGACCGAATGCGCGATGAGGCCAGGGGAAGGAATACGTGGCGCGTGAAGCCCATCGAGCGCGTCGGCATGCCTGTGACTCCAGCGATGGTCATCAACGGGCGGGTGTGCCCAACCGGTGCGGTCCACTGGGCGAACTTTTCTTCCTATCTCGGTTGGCTGAAGTTGCCCGCTCCCGAAGGGCACAGCATGGACGCCTCCGAGGCCGACACGCTCGCTTGGCTTGCCGACCCGGACCTTGTGGTCAGCTACGCGCACTGGCGCATCAACTTCTCGGACATGAAATTTCACAACGGCGTGAACGTGTTCCTTCAACTTGTCGAAAGCTATCTACGTCCCAAGACCGGCTTCGTTTGGCTTCGACACGACCTTCTCAAGACCGTTCCAGGACTTGAGTTGCTGTCCGATGACTCCGTCGGCGACGGCGCGTCCGACCGCTCGCGTTGGCAGCGTCACTGCGAAATGGCCCGCCGCAAGATTCGTGCTTTTCGCGAGCGAGCGGAAGACACGATGGGTGTTCGCCTATCCCGAGACCCGACTGAACGCATCGCAGTCATCTTGCAGGACGAGTTTCCGCTCAAGCGTCTTGTCGCGTTTGTCGAGACCCTCGAGCGGTCTGCCCCACCACCCGCCCATCACCGCGACTACTGCGCCTGGATTCGCGACGTGCTGATGTGCCGGTTGTTCATCTCGAATCCGTTGCGTGTCAGCCAGTACGCGGTGATGACATTCCGGGCGGACGGCAGGGGGAACCTGTTGCGCGTCGGTCCTGGACAGTATCGAATCAAGTTCGACGCGGCAGACTTCAAGAACGAGAAGGGGGCGGCGCACATGCCTTACGACGTTGCGGTCGACCCGCTTGTGGCGCCGTGGATTGACCGCTACCTCGCCGAGGCTCGGCCGTATTTGGTCGATGCGGATGAGACGGACAGACTGCTGCTGGCCGCCGCCGTTGGTCCGCGTAAGGCGAAGTCATTCCTCGAGAGGCTTGGCATGCAGGAGAACAAGGGCTGGAGCGCCGGAGGCATGCTGCACCGCCTCAAGGTCCTGACGTCGACCTACATCGAAAGTTGCCCCGGCTTCGGTCCTCATGCATTTCGACATGTCATTGCGACTGACCACCTGCGGCGCAATCCGGGGGACTACCTCAACGTCGCGACCCTGCTCCATGACAAGCTCGAGACGGTTCTCAAGAGCTACGGCCACCTCCGCGTCGCCGACGGGCTGCGAGTGCTGTCTTCTGGCATCCGGGAAGCGACCTCGCAGCTGGCGGCTGAACGCAAGGCAGCTTGAGGAGCTTGAGTCGTCAGGCTGCGCTGATGAATGAAGTCCGCCGGCAGTTGACGTTGCAGGTCAAC
>CAZMIS010000695.1:0-1881 GCA_964566325.1 uncultured Anaerolineales bacterium | reverse complement strand
AGCAACCCCCGCGCTCGCCGGGAGTTTCTAGGCAGCCGCGCAGCGGCGAAGAATCTCGTCGCCATGGAAGCGAGACCCTTCGCTGCGCTCAGGGTGACAGGACCTAACCTTACAGACGGTTTAGGAAGCGGCTCGTGCAGGCGGGAGGGTCATCTCGCCGCAGAGGTCTTCGGCCATCAGCCGCCTGACCTCGGCCGGAGAGCGACCGCTGCTGAAGAGGTAGTGCAGCTTGCACAGCGCGGCCTCGGTCGTCATGTCGTGGCCGCTGATCACGCCCGCGCCGGCCAGCGCCGCGCCGGTGGCATACTCGCCCAGGTGCACCGCGCCGCGCAGGCATTGCGTGCACGCGACGACCACCACTCCGCGATCGATTGCCTCGCGGATGGCCGCAAGGAGCGCAGCGTCACGGTCGGGCGCGTTGCCGACCCCGTACGCCAGCAGCACCAATCCCTGGAGGGGCGGCTGGAGCACGTTGCGCAGCAGGTCGGGCGAGAGCCCCGGGAAGAGACGGAACGCGCCGATCGTGGCCTCGCGGACCGGCTCCACCAGCCGGATCGGGCCTGCCTGGGCCGGCCGCACCTGCGACGCGTCGATCTCCACATCCACGCCGACCCGGCCCAACGGCTGGCAGTTGGGCGAGTCGAACGCGTCCAGCCCGTCCGCGTCCACCTTGACCGAGCGACAGCCCCGCAGCAGCTTGTTGCCGAAGTACAGGCACACCTCCGGCACGTCCAGCTCGGCTGCGATGAGCATCGCGGTGATGAGCGTGTTGCGCGCGTCGTTGCGCACCTCGCTCAGGGGAATCTGCGAGCCGGTGATCAGGATCGGCTTGGCCAGCCCGCGGATGAAGAACGGCAGTGCGGACGCCGTGTAGGCCATCGTGTCGGTGCCGTGCAGCACGATGAAGCCGTCGTACCGGTCATACTGCGCCACGATGTCGCGGCCGATCTGGATCCAGTCCGCCGGGCGCATGTTGGAGGAGTCGAGCAGGGGATCGTACTCGTGCATGTCGAAGGCGGGCATGCGCGGGTCGGCCAGCTCCGGCATGGTGGCCAGTTGCTCGGCCAGGAAACCCGGCGCAGGCGCATAGCCGCCCTCGGTCCGGCGCATGCCGATCGTGCCGCCCGTGTAGGCCAGGTAGAGCTTCTTCATGAGCCGGGCTGCCGTCAGGGGACGTCCCCGTCGAGGATGCGCTTCAGCTCGGGCGGGCGCCAGCGGTGCGATTTCAACACCTTGCCGTCGGCGCGGTAGATCGGCCGACCCTGGTCGTCCAGCTTGCTCATGTTGCTGGCATGCACCTCCTCGAAGAGCGGCTCCGCCACCTCCTGGAGGCCGTGGGCCACGTACGTGCCGAGCACGACGTACAGCAGATCGCTGAGCGCATCCGCGATCGCCACCAGGTCGTGGCCCTCCGCGGCCTCCCGATACTCGTTCAGCTCCTCCTGGATCAGGCTCACGCGGAGCGCGATCGTCGCATCATCCAGATCTGCGGTGGGCGACGCCTCCAGATGTGCGCCGTAGACCCGGTGGAACTCCTCTAGCATCCGAAGCTGTTCGATCAATCTCTCTCTCCCACTACGTCGTATGGCCGATTCTAGCACAGTTTGTACGAAATCAAACAGCACTCCGGCGGCCCGTGGCGCAGAATGATCGCGATTTAGTGCACAGGACCAATGAAGGAGACGAGCATGAATTATCGACGCATGGGCAAGAGCGGCCTGCAGCTCAGCGAGCTGTCGCTGGGCGCGTGGGTGACCTACGGCGGACAGGTGGGCCAGGAGGTCGCGGAGTCGTGCATGGCCGCCGCGTACGAGCTGGGCGTGACCTTCTTCGATAACGCCGAAGGCTACGCGGAGGGCAACGCCGAGGTCGTGATGGGCA
>CAZMIS010000694.1:0-1881 GCA_964566325.1 uncultured Anaerolineales bacterium | reverse complement strand
GATGGCCACCTCGTTGAATCCGAACAGAGCCAGAAGCAGAGCCGCTGCTGCGATAACCGCGGTGAGCGGGTCCTTGATCGCCTTGCGGCCGAGCAGCCAAAGGGCCTGCGCGATGATGACGATGACCACCGGCTGCACGCCATCCAACAAGGCCGCGACCTGGGGCGTCGCGCCGAAGCGCACGTAAGCCCACGCCATGGCCATGGTAATGGCCATGGCCGGCAGGATGAAGCAGGCGCCCGCCGCGATCAGCCCGGGCCACCCTGCGCGCAGATAGCCGATGTGGATGACCATCTCGGTCGAGTTCGGCCCGGGGATCAGGTTCGTGGCCGCGATGAGGTCGAGGAACTGCGCCTCCGTCAGCCATTTCCGTCGCCGCACAACCTCATCGTGCATGATCGCGATGTGCGCGGCCGGCCCCCCGAACGCGGTGAATCCCATCTTCAGGAAGAGGCCAACAACTTCGGCGAGCGTCCCGTCGCGCCGCACATCGTAGAGGCGTTGCATGGTCCGTCTCTACGGTGCCACGCGCGGCAGGTGGTACTTGAACGGCATCGTGGTCGCGATCTTGACGAAGCCGCGCTTCTCGAGGATCGGGCGGCTCATCTCGCTCGCGTCGACCGTCAGGAAGCGATGGCCCTTCGCGCGCGCCTCGGCCGCGCGCACGGCAAGCAGCGCGCTGTAAAGCCCGCGCTCGCGGTAGCCGGCAACCGTGGAGCCGCCCCAGAGGCTGGCGAAATGCGTGCCCGGATGGAAGCGGATCCACGCGGCGCTGACGGGCCGGCCATCGACATAGGCGCAGTAGATGCTGATCTCGTCGGGCGCATCGGCCATCTCCTGGCCGAGCTCTGCGACGACCCAGTCATGCGAGTCGTCGCCCCACGCGGCGTTTTCCACCGCCACGACATCTTGCAGGCCCGCCCGATCCCGGATGCGGCGCACCGCCTCGACGGGCGCGTCCCAGATGGAAGCCGGCGCCTCCTCCATATCCAGCACCAGCACCGACTCCGCCTCTTCCGGCTCGAACCCGTGGCGGATCAGCCGGGCCGGCAGGTCCGGCGGCAGGTCGTGGCTGTACCACTTCCATTCGAAGCTGAAATGGCGTGCGCTGTAGAAAGCCACCTGCTCCGCGATGACCGCATCCGCGCTCTCGGGCGTGAGCTGGGAGTAGACGATCCAGCCCCAGCGCGCGTCGGGCTGCAGCGGCACGTGTCGCACCACGAAGGGCGTCACTTCACGCAACGCGCCCGGCGACGTAACATCCCGTCGCTGCTCGCGATCGAATATTGCCAAAAGCTTCGCTGATTCCATGTCTCTCCTTGATCTTCGTCCGGCGAACCGCAGCACCGATGCTATAATGGGCGCAACAGGCATCATCTGCCCGGCCCCGACCATCTGCGCCCGACCATTTCGTTCGTGGAGCCCGGCACACGTCTCATGTTTCTGGCAGCGAGGAGGCCCTCATGACCCCACTTTTCGGCGGCATCGAAGCGGGCGGCACCAAATTCGTCTGTGCCATCGGCTCGGGTCCGGACGACATCCGGGCAGAAGCCCGTTTTCCCACCACGACGCCCGGGGAAACCATCGGGCGGGTGATCGAGTTCTTCCGGGAGCAGAAGGCCGAATTGGCCGCGATCGGCATCGCGGCCTTCGGGCCGCTGGATCCGGATCCTGCGTCGCCGACCTTCGGCCACATCACCACCACCCCGAAACCGGGCTGGGCGAACGCCGACCTGGCAGGCGCAGTGCGCCGTGCACTCGGCACGCCCGTTGGCTTCGACACCGATGTCAACGGTGCTGCGCTGGGCGAGCAGCGCTGGGGCGCCGCGCAGGGCCTCGACACGTTCATCTACCTGACCGTCGGTACGGGCGTCGGCGGCG
>CAZMIS010000693.1:0-1887 GCA_964566325.1 uncultured Anaerolineales bacterium | reverse complement strand
GCTGGATGCGGGCCAGGCACGCGGGGTCCACGACGCACAGGTCGTATTCAGCCTCGACCGCGCCGAGCGCAACGGCCTGCGTGCGGAACTGGGCCGCGCCGTCGGTTGCACCGGTCCAGGCGGCCTGGTTCTCGAACAGCCAGTCGTGCAGCTCCCAGAACAGCTTGGGATCCTGCTGGCCCGCGCAATAGGCCGCCATGGCCGCGGGCATGGCGTTCGCGTGGAAGTCCAGCGGGAAGTGCCGGAACGTGTGCAGGACCTCCCCGGTGGCGATGTAGGTGTCCCGCAGCTGCGGCTCGGTCTCCGTCACGTGACGCGCACAGTAGGGGCATTCGAACTCCGAGAACTCGACCAGCTTCACGGCCGCGTTCGGGTTGCCACGGTAGAAGTTTCCCTCCGCGTCCACCCCGACCGGCAGATCTGCCGGATCGACGGCGGGAGCAGCCGCAGGGGCCCCAGCGGCGGGGGCGGGAACCGTCGCTGCTGCGACAGTCTCTCCGGTCGGCTCGGGCGTGCCGGTCTGGCCGGTGGGTGCCGTCGCGGGCGCGCACGCTGCTGCGACGAGCACCAGGATCAGCAGGGCCAGTATCGGCAGTGCCGGCCTGGCGCCAGATTGAGAACGGATCATCGATTACTCTCCCTCTTAAGAAGCAGCGCGGCGGCGTCAGGCCGGCCGGCGCCGATCAGTAGACAAACTCACGAATATCGTAACGCGCCAGGAGCGGACCTCCGGCACCCCAGTAGTCCTTCAATGCAGCCCGCAGCGCATCTTCCTGCTGCGCCGTCTCCGTCCACGACAGGGGCGCCAGCCCCTCCGTTGCGGCGATCACCCCGTATTCCGAGCCGGGCTGCTCGAAGAAGGGCGAGAAGTAGACGAGATCCCCGCGCGTCAGGGGCATGGCCTGCAGCGCGGCCAGCGTGTGTGCGACGTGATCGCCGGCGAAGCGGGACCCGCCGATGCCGGTCATGATGATGACGCTCACGGCAACCTGGGCCGCCTTGAGCGTGCGGACTGCGTCGATGACATCCGCGGCCGTCCCTGGCTTGCGCAGGAACCTGAGCAGCGCATCGTCGCCGCTCTCCATGCCGATGTACACCCGACGCAGGCCCCGAGCGGCAAGTTCCGCCCAGTCGCTGCGCGACTTCCTGCCGGCATCGAACGCATCGATGAACGAGAAGATGCCTCCCGGTCGCTGAATCCCCGCCGCATCGATCTCGTCCAACCACGCGTGCACGCGGGGCAGCGGCGCGACCAGGGCGTTGGCATCCGCCAGGAACAACGACCTGCGCAGGTCCAGGGCCGGGCCGAAGAACGCCTGCACCTGTCGGATATGCGCCCGCAGCTCCGCAGGACCCTTGATGCGAAACGGCCGGTCCCGGTAGAAGCTGCAGAAGGTGCATCGGTTGTACGAGCAGCCCTCCGTCGCCTGCAGCACCAGCGCCAGGTACTGGTCCGGCGGCAGGATGCTGACGGGGCGGTAGATCCGGCGGAAGGCCGCGACGTCTTCCGCGATCCGCCGGTCCGTCCAGCCCATCAACGGCGCCAGCGGGCCACCACCGCACGCCACCGCCACGGCCTGAGCCAGGCGGTAGGCGCCCGAGACGAACTGGTCTGCCTGGTCCGGCGCCAACCATTCCCGCACGCGGCCCGCATCGCCCGCCTGCTTGCGCAGGACCCGGCCGTCGAGACCGCGGCGGTAATTGACGCCGTCGACGAATGCGCCGATGAGCCGGCCGGCCAGGTCGAACGAGTAGCTCGGCTGCTCGTCTCCCACCAGGAGGTTGATCGCGAGGGGCCGCACGCGCACTGCCACGGGCCCCACGCCTGCGACAGTGCAGTCAAGGACGGTTGTTGCCATAATGCTGCTAGAAAAGAAACTGTCTTGT
>CAZMIS010000692.1:0-1893 GCA_964566325.1 uncultured Anaerolineales bacterium | reverse complement strand
GAAACGCCGGGCGCCCTCCGCGACGGCATGCGCGACCGCGTTGCGCTCAGCGCAGATGGTGAGGCCGTACGAGGCATTTTCCACGTTGCAGCCGGTGAAAACCCGGCCATCTTCGGCGCGCACGGCCGCGCCCACCGCGAAATGCGAGTAGGGCACGTAGGCAGATTGCCGGGCCAGCGCAGCCAGTTGCAGCAGTTCGTCCTGTTCTGAAGAGGTCAGTGTCACCGGAAACTCAAGCCCCTCGTTCATTGTGGGAGGCGCGCACGCCCCAGAGACCTCACACGCCCCCGAGGATGTGGCCCCGGCAGCAGCGTCAGTGAAAGATCAGCGTGGCCAGGATGCCGGCACTGCTGCCCTCACCCACCGGTTTGGCCCCGTGAACCTGGCCGTTGCGATCGCGAGCAGGAGGCATGGCCTCATCGTTGTCGGACGTCGCCACGACCGCGCGCACCTGCTTGATGCGCCGGCCGACGACCGAAAGAACCTCGATCGTAACGTTTTCGAACTCGACGCGATCCCCCATCGCGGGGACCTTGCCCAGCTGGCTGTAGATGAACCCGCCAAGCGTGTCGCCGCCCTCGCTCGGCAGCTCAACCTCCAGCAACTTGTTCACCTCATCGATCGGCACGCGCGCATCAAACAGGAACTCATGGCTGTTGACCGCCTCAACCGTCGGCTCTTCCGCGTCGTATTCATCCTGGATCTCGCCGACGATCTCTTCCAACAGGTCCTCGATCGTCACGAGGCCCGCGGTTCCGCCGTACTCATCCACGACGATGGCAATGTGCACCTTGCGCTTCTGCAGCTCCTGGAGCAGCTCGTCCACCTTCTTCGACTCGGGAATGAAGTACACGGGGCGAACGATCTTGGCAATGGGGGTGTCCGTGCGTCCGTCGCGCAAATATTTCAGCAGGTCCTTCGCATACAGAACCCCCTGAATATTGTCGATCGAGTCGCCGTAAACGGGTATACGCGAATGTCCTGCGCGGAGAATCACTTCCAGGGCGCCGAGCAGCGGCGTCTCTGCAGAGACGCCCGTGACGTCGATCCGGGGCACCATCACTTCTCGCACCAGCTTGTCGCTGAACTCGAAGATCGAGGCGATCAGTTCCTTCTCATCCTGCTCGATGACGGACTCCTCGTCGGAGACGTGCAGCAGGAAACGCAGGCCGTCTTCGCTCAGGAATACGCTCTCTGGCGCGGCGCCCTTGGGCACTGCGCCGCCGCCGATACGCCGCAGGACAGCCGTGATGGGCGCCAACAACCAGCCGGCGACCTGGACCAGCGGCGCCAACCACACAGCGGCGCGCTCCTCTTTGTTGACCACCCAGGCCCGTCCCAGGATTTGCGCCAGGAGCAACGCGGAGACGCCGCCGGCGAGCCACCAGATGAGCCACCGGCCGTTGCCATAGGTGCGTGCGAGGAATGTCATGGTGACGATTACGGCGGTGCTGGCCAGCATCTTCGTGACCATGAGGGTGGAGAGCAGCCGTGCCGGTTCCGACAGGATCCGCGCCGCCAGCTCACCGCGGTTCGCGCGCTCGCCGCCGAACTTCCGAAGCTCGTTTCTGTTGAGGGAGGCGAAGGCCATTTCGGCCGCTGCAGCCAGTCCCAGAATGAGGATTGCCAGGACCGCCGGCAGGAAGCGCAGCAGTCCACTGACTAACATACCACCAATACTACTGTCAACGTCCAAAAGGACAACTCCTGAGTATCACGTCCATCATGCGACAATGATACGACAAATGACGCCGTTAATCAAAAAAGCAACGCCTTCCTCAAAACCGGGAAGATCGTTGCTCAATTAGAGGTCATGACTGCAGATAAGTTACAGAGAGAAGAAGAGGCTCTGTTGGCAATGACCTACTCTCGCAGGAGCTTGCGCTCCAACTA
>CAZMIS010000691.1:0-1908 GCA_964566325.1 uncultured Anaerolineales bacterium | reverse complement strand
TGTTCTGTCCGCCGCTCTTGTAGTGGCGGCTATCCATGTAGGTGTCCATGATCACCGGATGTCCCAGGTATTCCCCGTCCAGCCATACCGGCGCTCCCGGGCGCCCCTTTCTGTTCAACACGAGGCCCAACTGGGACGCGAGCTCGCCCCACGTGCGAACCTGGGCTCGCAGTCGCGTGGAGGCGAGCAGCACGACGGCGCCGATCAGGATGACTGCCAGGACGACTACTGCGGCAATGATGCGAAGAGTACCCGTGTCCATGCGATTTCTCCTTCTCGAGAGGGCGGAAGCAACGCAAGAAGAGTTGCTCCGCCATTATACTCCGCATGGTGCAGCCACCAAACCCGGGCACGGCAAGAACGCGGCGGCATGGGATCTCCCCGGGAGGACGGTTGATCCCTCTGCCGATGCGTGGTTGATTGCAGGGCAGTCGCGCTGCTTCAGGCGGCGCACCGGGCTAGCTGCTCCGCCTGCTCCGGTGCGATGGGCGCCTTGGTATAGGCGCGGCATGAATATCGTTGTCGTATGATCTCGGTCACGGGTTGGTTGAAGGGCAACACGAGCTTCTCCAAGCCCAGCCGGCGGCCCTGCCTGACCAGGAGCAGGTCCAGCTCCGCGCCGGCGTGCGTGCCCCAGAAGTACACCTCGTCCGGCTGCGCTCCAGTGCTTTCTGAACGGCGTGTTGGAGGGCGGTCCGTTCGATCACGGAGTGAGCATACCTTGAAAATCCCTCATGTCAAGGCGGACCAGATTGGCCGCATCGCCGGGGCGTTCAGAACAGGAACGGGATGAACCGCCTGCTCCTTCGCATGTATGCGGCGTATGCCGGCCCGAAGTAGCGGTAGACGCCGGTCGTCACCAGCTCGGTCGTCTTCTCGAATTGACGAAGGTTCTCGTCCGACCGCGCCTGTTCATCTCGTTGTGCCCGCCCCAATTGTTGCAGCCCGAGCGCCAGTGGGATGAGCGAGAGGATCAGGAGCGCCCAGGAGATGAGTTGATGCCAGGCCAATGGGTCACGAAACCAGGCCGGCGCGGCCAGCGCGACCAGCGCAGCGATTGCCTCCCACGCCCAGAAGCGCCAGAAGCCGTGGCCTTGCGGCTTGCGCAGCGAGGCGCGCGAGACATAGACCAGCCCCGCCGATGCCAGGAAGAAGAGCGCGGCCTGTAGCAGAGCCATCGGATCAACCTCGCTCGCGCGCAGTGATGTTGCAGACGCTTGGGCGGGTCAGGCGGAGAAGCTGAAGACGTGGTCGGTGCGCCACTGCAGTGTCGTCCTCCCTTCTCCTACAAGTCACCACAGAACAGCGAGCATAGCGCACATGAGTTTCGGCGAGTTGTGGATGCCGGGTGTGCAAGTTGGGCTAACGCCGCGGCGCCTTCCCGGCAAGCCGCCTGGGCTAGGGCGCAGCAGGGCCGCGTAGGTCGTCGATGGCCTGTCCACCTGCCCGCGGCCACGCCATGATTACCCACGGCAGCATCACGAAGAACCCGATCAGGGCCAGGTCGCCCGCGTCATTCAACAGGCTGGTGGCGATCATCGACAGCGCGGTCACCAGGTAACTGGCCATCGCCTGGCGGTCGAAGCCCGGGTCAGGCGCGGCGCTGCCCTTGCCCCGGACCAGCAGGTATAGCGCAACCGTGGTGAAGACCGTCAGCCACCAGCCCCAGAAGTTCTGCAGCGGTATGCCGAAATAGGCGCCGTCGGTATCCCATACCCAGTGCCCGCCCGCCACCATCAGGGGATCCATGATCACGTCCCATGCGGTCATCACCAGGCCGGCGGTTGCAGCCACGGCGAGGAGCCGCGGCCACCGGCTGCCACGGGACGGGCGGCCAGCAGGGGCAACCAGCCGTTCCGCGATCACGAAGGAGGGGTAGCTCATCATGAACCAGGCGACCGGGATCAG
>CAZMIS010000690.1:0-1909 GCA_964566325.1 uncultured Anaerolineales bacterium | reverse complement strand
TGGTGCTCGTCGGGCCCGGGAACAACGGCGGCGATGGCCTGGTCGCTGCGCACTACCTGCGCGAAGTCGACTGCGACATCACCTTGTACATCTGGCGCCGCGATATCAAGGGTGACCCGAATTTCGCACGGTTGAAACGGCGGCGCCGCGGGGTCACTATCCTATGGGCCGACAACGACCCCGATTTCGGCAAGCTCCGGGAGGAGATGCGCGAAGCCTCGCTCGTGATCGACGCGTTGCTCGGCACCGGCGCGGCCCGGCCGATCGAGGGACGGCTCCAGCGTCTGATGCAGGTAGTGGGGGAAGAAATCGCTGCGCGACGCCGTCCCCAGCCCCGCCCGCCGCAGCCGCCAGGCTTGCAGCCGCCGCAATACCCGCTGGCGCAAGCCCTGGTGCTCGTACGGTCACCGGGCCAGCCCTTCGGGGACGAATTTGAGGACGAGGACTGCGAAGAGTACGAATTCGGCCGCGACGACTACCAGGGAGAGCCATATCAGCCGGCCACATCGGCGCCCAGTTATGCCCAACCCACATTCCTCACGATGCCGGTGCTGGCCGTGGACTGTCCCAGCGGGCTGAACTGCGATACGGGCGAGCTCGATCCGGTTGCCATTCCGGCCACATTCACGGTGACCTTCGCCTGCCCCAAATGGGGACAGGTTCAGTTCCCGGGCGCGGGCGCGTGCGGCCTGTTGGCCGTGGTGGACATCGGCATCCCCGAGGAACTGGGCCAGTCGCTACCCGTCGAGTTGGTGGACAAGGAAGCCGTCGCGGCCTGGCTGCCCGAGCGTCCCGCCGATGCACACAAGGGCATATTCGGGAAGGTCATGGTGGTGGGCGGTTCGATCACCTACTCGGGTGCGCCCATCCTGAGCGCCGCCGCGGCCTCGCGCGCCGGGGCCGGCCTCGTCACCGCAGCCGTGCCCTTGCTTGTCCACGCTGCGTCGGCCGGCAATTGGCCGGAGTTCACCTGGCTGCCCCTGCCCGCGCCAGACGGGGTCCTGCACCGGGACGGCGTTGCCGCCGCGGTCGCGAGGTTGCGGGACTACAACGCGGCGTTGATCGGCCCGGGCCTGACCACAGAGCCCCATGCCAGGGACTTTCTCCTCGGGCTGTTGGACGCCCTGCCGGGCGCCCTGGACGGGGAGGCGTGGCAGGGTCGCCTCATCTTCGATGCTGATGCACTCAATGTACTCGCGGGCGAGGCGGATTGGCCCCGGCGGATCCCGGCCGGATCTGTGCTGACACCCCACCCGGGAGAGATGAGCCGCCTGACGGAGCTGAGTATCGAGGAGGTCAATGCAAGGCGCATCCTGACTGCACGACACTATGCCGAGCAGTGGGGCCACGTCGTCCTGCTGAAGGGGCCATACACGGTGGTCGCACATCCCGATGGCCGGACCGCAGTTCTCCCGTTCGCGAACGCCGCGCTGGCGAAGGCCGGCAGCGGGGACGTGCTGGCGGGCATAATCCTGGCGATGCTCGGCCAGGGGCTGGGGGCGTTCGAAGCCGCGACCCTCGGCGCCTACACGCATGCGTTGAGCGGTTTTATGGTCGGGCAGGCGCTCGGCGCCGCGTCGGTGACCGCGCGCGATCTCGCACACACCGTCAGCCCTGCGCTGCAGGAGCTGCAGTTGGCCCGCCCGATGCGGCCCAGATGAGCATGAAAAAGGGCGGCAACGTGACTCGTTGCCGCCCGATTGGCTGTCGCATCATCGATACAGGCGCGTCCAGACCACGGCTCAGGACGCCGTGTCGGACGCATGGGTGATCTTGTCAGGAGAGATCGATCGCCGGCGGTTCGCTCGCCAGCTTCTCCTTCGCCTCTTCGACGACCTGCTTGGCCTTGCGGACGTTCTCGGTCAGCACGATGCGGCCGCGCTCGCCCACATGCTCGACCTGGCCGCGG
>CAZMIS010000689.1:0-1909 GCA_964566325.1 uncultured Anaerolineales bacterium | reverse complement strand
CCTTCAGGCGTTCGAGCGCCTCCTGCACCAGTTGTTCGGATTGGCTGTCCAGCGCGGCGGTGGCCTCATCAAGCAACAGGATGGGCGCGTCCTTCAGAATGGCACGCGCAATGGCGATGCGTTGCCGCTGTCCGCCCGAGAGTTGATCCCCACGCTCGCCCACGGGCGTGTCGTATCCCTGCGGCAATTCCCGGATGAACACGTCGGCCTGTGCCGCGCGGGCTGCGGCGACCACGTCGTCGTCCGAAGCGCCGGGACGGCCACAGAGAATGTTCTCCCGGATGGTTCCCTCAAAAAGGTAATTGCCTTGCGGCACGTACGCGGTCTGCGCGCGCAGGACACCCATCGGCCAGGACGACGATTCCTCGCCCAGCAGCTCGAACCGCCCGTCCGTGAGTGGATACAACCCCATGAGCAGGCGGATGAGCGTGCTTTTGCCACTGCCGCTGCCGCCGACCAGCGCGACAGTCTCGCCGGGCATGACCACCTCGCTCACCCCGCGCAGCACCACTTGTTCGGCGTCATAGCCAAAAGAGGCATCCGTCAGCCGCACCACCGGCTTTGCCGTATCCACCGCCGTTTGTGACATGCCACCGGGCAAGGCCACGGCAGGCACCGGCTTCCCGTTCAGGGACTCCACCGGGGTTTCCAGCACCTCGAACACCCTGTCCGCACCGGCAAGCGAGCGCTGCAGCTGGCTGAGGAACTCACCCGTGACCCGGAACATGTGGCTGACCGACCCGGACAGCTGCACAATGGCCAAAAGGACGGGAAAGGAGAACAGACCGGCGGCGATGCCCACCGCGCCCAGCGCGATCAGGCCGAAGAACTGCATGGCCGAAGCCATCTCTCCCACCGCACGCTGGCCTGTCGCCCAATGGGTTCTGCGCATCTGAAGCCGGAACAGCTGTTCCACCGCGTTGCCGAACCGCGCGGCAGCCCACTGCGACAGCCGATACAGGCGAATGACCGAGGCCGAACCGAGGATGTCCGATGTCTGCTCGGCCATTGTGCCGTTTTGCGCCTGCACGGCCTCGGACACCCGCTTCACCGGCAGGACGAACCGAGCGCTCATCCACAGGGCCACCAGTCCGATGAACACGGCCACCGCAGCCATCCGCATGTCCAGCACAAACATGGCGATGGCGCATCCCACCCCGGCCACCACGGTTCTGGTCACCGCCATCAGATGCCAGCCCAGCACCTGTTCCGCCGCCTGCATGTCCGCCGTGATCCGGGAGAGGACATCCCCGCTGTGCCTTGCGTCAAACCATGCCGCCGGCAACCGGAGCAGGCGATCCACCAGGGTTTGGCGCAAGCGTCCGGATGCCCGCAGCCCCGCCTGCCCGAACCATACCTCGCCCACCCAGACTGTCACGCCGAGCAGCAGGTATCCCCCAAGCATCAGACCGAGCCCACCCAGCAGCATGGGAACACTTTTGTCCGCCATTGCCGCAAACAGCCGGTACATCCCGAACGCAAACACCAGCTGCATGATGAGATCCTGACAGGAGGCAAGTGCCAGCCCGGCCCAGAAACGGGCGTGATCCTTCTCCAAAAAGGGGATCATTTTTTTGAAGCCGGCAAAGGACTGCCGCCATATTTCCCTTTTCATGCACATGCCTCCCCACCTGTCTGGGCCTTCACCAACACCCAGTATTTCCCTTTTTTGCCCAACAACTCCTGATGGGTACCGGTTTCCGCCACCTGACCGCCGTCGAGGACCAGAATCCGATCCGCATGCGCGATGGTGGACAGTCTGTGGGCCACCACAATGGTGGTGCGCCCTTCCATCAACCGTTCCAGCTCCCGGGCCACGGCCTGCTCCGTCACCGTGTCCAGCGCCGAGGTCGGTTCGTCGAGCAGCAGCAGCGACGCGTTCCGAAGCGCGCTCCTGGCGATGGCGATG
>CAZMIS010000688.1:0-1910 GCA_964566325.1 uncultured Anaerolineales bacterium | reverse complement strand
CATGAACTCTGCCAGCGCTTTAGCCAGCTCAGTCTTGCCTACTCCGGAGGGGCCTATGAAGATGAACGAGCCAATGGGACGGCGTGGGTCTTTCATGCCCGAACGGGCACGACGGATGGCATCTGCTACGGCGTGTATAGCTTCATCCTGCCCGATGATGCGTTCGTGCAGGCGATCTTCCATCTTTAGCAGGCGTTCAGCCTCAGTTTCCATCATCTGGCTCACCGGGATGCCTGTCCATTGCGCCAACACGTCAGCAATGTCATTGACGTCAACCACCTCGTCGAGCTTGTGTTCGGCTTCCCAGGTGTCGCGTTTCTTGTTGAAATCCTCTTCCAGACGCAAACGGTCAGCTTTCATGCGAGCAGCGCGTTCGTAGTCGCGCTCCACGCCGGCCTGTTCCTCTTCAGCTTTCAATTTGTCCAGTTCAGCCTTCATTTTCTTCAGGCCTGGGGGTAATGAGTAAAGAGCAACGCGTAATTTTGCAGCGGCTTCATCCATCAGGTCGATGGCTTTGTCGGGCAAATGACGGTCGGTCACGTAGCGTGCACTTAGTTTAACTGCTGATTTAAGCGCGTCATCGGAGAAGTGCACTTTGTGGTGCGCCTCATACTTGTCGCGCAGCCCCATCAACATCTTGATGGTGTCATCCACAGAGGGCTCGTCCACAAAGACGGGCGCGAAGCGCCTTTCGAGCGCAGCGTCTTTCTCAATATGTTTCTGGTATTCGTCCAGGGTGGTGGCGCCTACGCATTGCAGCTCACCGCGCGCCAGGGCGGGTTTGAGCATGTTCGAGGCATCCATGGCGCCCTGTGCGGCTCCTGCGCCTACAACGGTGTGTAATTCATCGATGAAGAGAATGATCTCACCTGAGGAGCGTTGGACGTCTTCGATGGCGGCCTTGAGACGCTCTTCGAACTCACCTCTAAACCGTGAGCCGGCGATCATCGCGCCCAGGTCAAGTGAAATGACCTTCTTGCCTGAAAGGATCTCGGGCACATCGCCCGAAGCAATCTTTTGCGCCAGACCTTCCACGATGGCGGTCTTGCCCACACCAGCCTCGCCAATGAGGACAGGGTTGTTCTTGGTACGCCGCGACAGGATCTGCATTACACGCAGGATCTCCTTGTCGCGCCCGATGACGGGATCCAGTTTGCCCTCGCGGGCCTGCTGGGTGAGGTCGCGGGAATATTTCTCCAGGGTGCGGTAACGTGTCTCAGCCTGGGGGTCGGTCACACGCTGTCCACCGCGTAATTGCGTTACGGCGTCGAGCACGCGGTCTCGGGTGATACCGGTGGTCTCAAGCAGGCGCGAAGCGGGAGTGTTCTTCTCGCTCAAGATGGCCAGAAAAATGTGTTCGGTGGAGATGTACTCATCCTTGAGCTTGCTGGCTTCTTCGTTGGCCAGGTCGATGATACGCTTGACGCGCGGGGTAATGAAGATTTGACCGGCGCCGCCGCCGCCAAAAATGTTGGCCTTGGGGCTGGTCTTGAGGATGTAATCCAGGCGTTCTGCCAGGATCTGCGGGTCCACCTTTAATACTTCGAGTATCTGCGAGACCATGCCCTGCGGCTGCTCAATGAGCGCCAGGAGCATGTGCTCGGTGTCGATCTGGTTATGCCCGTAGCGCTGGATGATCTCCGCGGCGCGTTGGGCGGCTTCTTGGGCTCTTTCTGTAAATCTGTCAAATCTCATCATTTAGGGTTCCGTCCTTGAAACAGAACAAGTAAGTTGCTTTCAGGTGATTATAGCATCTACGACCTAAGAGAAATCAAAGAATTGCATTAACAACGTGTCAGATTTCTCTGTATACAACTTTGCCCATCACCATAGTAAATTTCACGTTCAGGTCGTTATCCACCAGGATAAGGTCCGCATCGTAGCCTACTGCCACTTTACCCTTCGATCTG
>CAZMIS010000687.1:0-1911 GCA_964566325.1 uncultured Anaerolineales bacterium | reverse complement strand
CCGAGGAACTCCCACGGCAGGGTGCGGGCGAACCCGTGCTGGGGCAGCGGTCCGGTGGCCCCGAACTGCGGGAACACGAGCGGAATGCCGCCGCGAATCGGGGCGCCCGCGCGGAATGCCGACGCCTGGCTCATAAAGAGGCGCTCTGTGTCGTTCGCAGGCACCCACGAGGCGACGTGGACGCCGTGCAGATAGATCTCAGCCCGCGCGCCGTCGGGAGCAACAAGCGTTACTTTGGGCAGATCACCCTCGCCCGGCGCCAGGGTGAAGCAGGATGGTGTGGTCTGGTCCATGCGGCCGTCCTTTGCACGTTTGTGGTCGGTTCTGATGGACCCGATTGTAGTGCGCCGGGCGCACACTGTCAATCACGCGCCGAGCTTACTCTGACGGCGCCAGCCACATGACCTGGTAGCCCGATAACGTAATCTCCGTTGCGCCGTCCTCCTTGGGATAGGCGCCGCCCCCGATCAGGTCGACGAGCGCTTCGCCCGGGAGGGCCGCGAGCGCGCTGCCATCGAGACGCACCGTCCGGGCATCGGCGGCGACGTTCACCAGGCAGAGCACGGGACGGCCCGCCGGCTCGCCCGCCGGCCCGCCTTCTTCCGGCGGGAATCGCAGCACCGCCATGATCGCCGGCCCCAGGTCGGGCACCTCCTGGCCGCCCAGGGGATGGAACGCCCGCTCCTGCTGTCGCAGTCGCAGCAGGGTGCGGTAGCCGTCGAACACGCGCCCTGCATGCCCGTCCGGATCGGCCAGCATGGCCTCCAGCCCGGCGATGTCGAACTTCTCGCGGTTCAGCGAGCGCGCCCGGCCGGTTTCTGCGAAGCAACGGTGGCAGTTGCGCGAGCCGAAGAGGCTGTGCACGTAGATGCCCGGGACGCCGGCCAGCGCGAGCAGGATGGCCTGCGACGCGAGGAAGCGCCGCACGTCGGTCTCGACGTCGGGCGCGGCCGGGTCGTTGAGGAAATCATAGAGGGTGATGTTCAGCTCGTAGACGCTGGCCGAGCCATCCGGATTGGCCTTGTAGGACACCTGGCCGCCGTGCGCCAGGGTGCGGTCCACCAGCCCCTGCACCTCCGCATCGTCCAGGATGCCGCGTGCGGGCAGGACGCCGATGCCGTCGTGCGAGGCGATGAAGTTGAAGAAGGTGGCCGTCTTCGAGGGCGGCTTGAGCGTCGCGGCCCACTGGGAGAGATGGGAGGCGTCCCCCTCCTTCAGCGCGTGCAGGGTCAGCGGCGCAAGCGAGAAGTTGTAGACCAGCTGCGCCTCGTCGGTGCTGCCCGTCTCGGGGAGGGGCTCGCCGAAGTAGCTGATGTTGTCCGCGTGCGGTACGTTCGTTTCGGTGATCAGGAGGACGCCCGGCGCCACGGCATCCAGCACGGCCCGCCACAGCTTGACGACCGCGTGGGCCTGGGGCAGGTGGATGCACGACGTGCCGATCGTCTTCCAGAGGTAAGCGATCGCGTCCAGGCGGATGATCTCGGCGCCCTGGTCGACGTAATGCAGCAGCACGTCGGTCATCTCCAGGAGCACCTGCGGATCGGCGTAGTTGAGGTCGATCTGGTCCGTGCTGAAGGTCGTCCAGACGTGGCGCAGGCCCTCGGGCGTCTCGACGGGCGTCAGCAGGGGCAGCGCGCGCGGCCGCACCACCTGCGAGAGATCGGCGACGGGATCGACGGTGATGAAGTAGTCCCGGTAGGGCGTCTCGCCCTTCAGAAAACCCTGGAACCACGCGCTGTATTGCGATACGTGATTGGCGACGAAGTCGAACATGAGGCGATAGTGTTCGCCCAAAGCGCGCACGTCGTCCCAATCCCCCAGGGCAGGATCGACCTGCCGGTAGTCGATCACCGAGAAGCCATCGTCGGAGGAGTAGGGGAAGCAGGGCAGGATGTGGACCCCGCTGATCGT
>CAZMIS010000686.1:0-1913 GCA_964566325.1 uncultured Anaerolineales bacterium | reverse complement strand
CCTCGAACCGGGGGATGTACTTCCCGCCTGAGGAGATCCAGTTCGTCTGGACCGCATCGGTGATGTAGGCCAGCTCGTTGCCGCGCAACGTGGGCTCGCACACCCGGATGATCTCGCGGCGCGGGACGGGCTCGAACTGGGGGATCGGGTTGAGCGCCACCTCCAGGGTGGGCTCGGGACCCGGGATGATCTCGGCCAGGTCGCCGAGTTCTTCGAGGGCCAATTCGCGTGGTTTGAGCATTCTCGTTCAACTCCTTCGTGAAGCCAGCCGGACGACGGTTCTAACGTATCCCGTGCCCCGCCGCAGGTAATCGGTGAAACTGGCTCCGGTCTTCGACTCGCCGCTCAGTCGCGAACCGCAGGCGTAGGGCACCTCGTCGATGCGCAACCCTGCGTGCGCGGCCCGGGCCAGCAGATCGATGCAGTACTCGCCATAATCTCCGCGCAACTCGATCCGATCGAAGACCGTCCGCCGGGCAGCGATGAAGCCGCTCGTATAGTCGCGCACGCCCGCCCTGAGCAGCACGGCGGCGAACGCATTGATGACGCGCGAGAACGCCTGCGCCATCGGGCTGTGTCCCGGGTCACTGCCTCCCCGCACGTAGCGCGATCCGACGGCGATATCTGCGCCGGCCTCCAGCCGCTCCAGCAGCTGTGGGATGACATGGGCCGGCATCGCCAGGTCGACGTCCATCCAGGAGACCGCCTCGGTGTCGGCCGCGCGGATGCCCGCCTGAATGGCCGACGTCAGTCCGCGCTCGTCCACCCGGCGTAGCAGCCGGACCCGCTCATCTTCGCCCGCGAGGCGCTCCACCACCTGCCATGTGCCATCCGGGGAGTTGTCGTCGACCACCAGCACCCGGACGGGCTCGCGCACCGTGCGCAGGATGTCGGCGATCAGGACGGGAACGTTCCCGCGTTCGTTGTAGGTCGGGAGAATCACGGTCAGCGCGAGAGGCGCAGGTGTCGGACGGTGGATCGACTGGGTCATGCTGCAGCCTTGCGTCGGGAATGGTGCGCTCCTCGCGGCGGCAACATGTGAGAAGCACGACCAACATGAGCGAACGGCATGAGGGGATTGTACACCTTCCGGAGCGTTTCGCGTAATACCGGCGCATGCTCTGTTACGCCGGCGGCGCGCCCGGGCATTTGTTCGGCGTCTGCCGCGATGCTATAATCCGGCGCGATGCGCAGGCACTTCTGGCTTACCCTCGGCCTCTTCTGCATGGCGTGGTTCCTCTTGGTGTTCCGGTTGGAGGACATCCCGCCCGGGTTCCAGCACGATCAGATGTTCGACGCCACCAACGCGCTGCAGGTGCTCGGCGGCGACTATCCGATTTACTTCCCGGTGAACTTCGGCCTCGAGCCGGGCTTCATGTACGCCGCGGCCGGCGTCTTCCGCCTCGCGGGCGGACACTACGTCTGGAGCCTGCGGTTCACGGGCGTCATGTTTGCGCTGCTCGGCCTGGCCGCATCGCTGGTCTTCGCCCGCCACTATCTCGGCCGGTTCGCCGCCCTCTTCGCCGCGGCGCTGATGGCAGGCTCGTTCTGGTTCCTGCTGGCGGCCCGCATCGGCCTGGAGCCGATTGCGCTGCTGCCGCTGGCGCTGGCTTCCTTCCACTTTCTCCTGCGCGCACAACTGCGACCCGCGCTCGGCCTCTATCTTCTTGCCGGCGCCCTGGCCGGAGCGAGCAACTATGCCTACCTGGCCGCGCGCACCCTCTTCGCCCTGCCGCTGGTCCTGCTGCTCTGCGAGTTGGCTGCGGTCGTCGCGGCCCGCCTGCGGCGGCGTGCGCCTCCTGCGCTCGCCTGGCCGCGGATCGGAGGTCTGCTGGCCACGTTCGTCACGGCCCTGGCGGTGAACGCGCCGATGCAGTACTACATCTTCACCCACCCTGCGCAGACTGATGGCC
>CAZMIS010000685.1:0-1925 GCA_964566325.1 uncultured Anaerolineales bacterium | reverse complement strand
TGCCGCGGCCTCCGCCCAGTAGGCGCCGGTGGGGTCGCCCGTGCTCGCAGCGAGCGAACTGGCCATGGCCCGGTGCGTGTGTGCCGGCGCCTCCGGGAGGGTCAGCGCGTGGGCTTCCTCCCCGCCCCGCTGCCCGAGCGCGAATCCGCTGCCCACGTGGAACGGAACGCGCCCCCGCAGGTCGGGCAGCGCAAATGTGGTTTGGCCGTTCCCGCCGTACGTTGTACCCAAGAGCGCAAAAAGCGCCTGGTTCTGGTTGATCGCCAGAACCTGGCCGTTGCACACGGCCCAGCCCTTGGGCGCGTAGTCGAAGGCCATGATCTTGATCTCGCCAAGGAAAGGTTCGGACATGGTGATCCTCTCTGCGCGACGCGGCCGCTCAGGATGGCAAAGGCCAGATGCCTTCGAGCGCGATGATGAAATGAACCGCCAGGTGCGGCGGCATGTTGTCGTGCGGCTGGCTGCCGCCCGCGGGCGCGAGCGCACCGGGACCCATCGCGGTCGCGCCCGCCCCCAGGTCCGGGGCATAGGCGTGATAGTTGGCCGACGCGGCCCACACCCGGTCCGCCGGGCTGCTCGCGGTCGCGGCGTCGGTGCTGGCGACCGGGGTGTGCGTGTGGGCGGGCATCAGAGCAGTCGCAACCGTCACCTGCTCCACGCCGCCGATCTGCCCGACGGAGTAGCTGGAGAGGCCCGCCCCCTGCCCCTGGTGCACCGGCGCCCGGCCGCGCAGATCGGGCAGGGCGAACGTGGTCTGGCCGTTGCCGCCGTAGATCGTGCCGATGAGCGAGAAGAGGGCATCGTTGCTTGCGATGGAGAGCAGCTGCCCGTCGCAGAAGGCCCAGCCCACCGGCGCAAAGGTGCCCGCGAACATCCGAATTTCCCCGATGTACGGAATCGTCATTGTCTTCTCCTTCAGCCGTCCACCAGCCGGTTGAAAACGGCCTGGTAGTGGAGCCCGGCGTCGTCCCGGCCGACCGGCACCAGGAACACGGCCATGTCGCCCAGCGTTGCGTGCCGCAAGTGGTAGGTGCGCTGCGCCAGGGGCCGGCCGGCCGGGCCGCGAAACAGGAGCGAGAATGTTGATTGCACGCCGGTGCGGTGCTCGTCCGACACCTCGATCAGCGCCAGGTCGGTCGCCGGCCCATCGCTGTCCAGGCCCGCTGCGCGGACCGCAAAGCGGGCGTTGAGGCAGGACGCGAAATCCTGCCGCTGCACCAGACCTGTCATTGGGTCAGCCCCCTTCTCCTGCTCAGCGCACTGGCTCCGTCGTCCGCCAGAGCCGGCCATCGGCCGAGCGCAGGTCAAACGTGTGGCCCTGCAGTGCAACCGTCGCGACGAGTTCGTCGCGTCGCCGCGACAGCCGCGTGACCGCGCAATGAGAGCCGAAGTTGGCGATCGTGCGCCAGGAGCCGCCGCCATCGGTGGACTCGACCACCTTGCCGTCCGGTGTGCCGCGGAGCAACCGGCCGGGGCTTGCCTGCGCCGGGGCCGGCAGGTCGCGCACGCCCGGGCTGCCTGCGGCGGCCGGCTGATCCGCCGCCTCGGAACGGGCGGGCCAGGCGGCAACGCCGCTGCCGGCTGCGGCCAGCGATGCGAACGCCACACCCCTGAGGAATTGACGCCTGTTCACCGGCACCTCCACGCATAGCAGTATCAGAATCCACCTGGCGACTGTCGATTGATGGTACGGTATAAATACAGTACTTATTCTATATTAAATGTATCTTAGGATGCAATTTGTACCTTGTATCGTTGTATCCGTGAGACCTCCCGTCTCGCCCGCACGCCTTGCCTCTCCGCGCGGGCTGTGCTATCTTATGCTCACGCACAGGAGGCGCGCCATGGCTCTGCAGATCGGCATCGTCGGCCTGCCCAACGCCGGCAAATCGACCCTCTTCAACGCACTGACCAAGGCGGGCGCG
>CAZMIS010000684.1:0-1938 GCA_964566325.1 uncultured Anaerolineales bacterium | reverse complement strand
TTGAGCAAGCGCAAGCTGGCGGAGCTGATGGTCGGCCGTGAGGTGGTGTTCACCCTGCAGAAGCCGCCCGCAGATGCCGGCCCCGTCGTGCTCGACGTGCAGGACCTCTGCGCCATCAGCGATCGCGGGCTCCAGGCGATCGATCACCTGTCGCTCCAGGTGCGCGCGGGCGAGATCGTGGGCATCGCGGGGGTGGCGGGCAACGGGCAGAGCGAGCTGGCCCAGGCGATCACCGGGCTGCGCAAGTGCACGAGCGGCCGCATTTTAATCAACGGCGAAGACATCGCCAACCTTTCCCCGCGCGAGGCCATCAACCGCCAGATCGCGCACGTGCCGGAGGACCGCACCGGCGTCGGCAGCGCGCCGAGCCTGAGCCTTGCGGAGAACCTGATCATGAAGGGCTATCGCCAACCGCCGGTGGGAACTGGCTGGGTCCTGAACCGGCTGGCCATCCGCAAGCACGCAACGGAACTGAAGGCAAGCTACGACATTGCTGCACCCAACATCGACGTGCAGGCCCGGCTGCTCTCCGGCGGCAACCTGCAGAAGGCCATCCTCGCGCGCGAGATGTCGGCGCAACCCAAGATCATCATTGCGGTGCAGCCGACGCGCGGCCTGGACGTCGGCGCGATCGAAGCGGTGCAGCGCGTCCTGCTGGCCGAACGCGCCAAGGGCACGGCCATCCTGTTGTTCTCGGAGGAGCTCGAAGAGGTCATGTCGCTCTCCGACCGCATCGCCGTGATCTACGAAGGGCAGATCATGGGCGAGGTGAAGCCGGAAGAGACGACGCTCGAGCAGATTGGCCTGATGATGGCCGGCCAGCGCCTGGAGAGTATACGAGGTGACGCCGATGGCCACCAATGACACCGTCGCAAAAGGATTCAGATTCCCGTACGCGCTCCGCGTAGAGCGGCGCCTGGGCGCGCCGAAGTGGCTGCCTGCGGCCGTCTCGTTTGGGGCCGTGATCGTGGCGCTGATCATCGGCGGCATCGTCATCCAGCTGGGCGGCGGGCAACCGCTCAAATCGTACCAGTTCATCGTTAAAGCCGCTTTCGGCAGCATGGGCGTCTTCAACGACACGCTGGTGAAGGCCGCGCCGTTGATCCTGGTGGGCCTGGCGTGCGCGCTGACGTTTCGCATGCGGCTCTGGAACATCGGCGCGGAGGGCCAGTTCTACATGGGCGCCTGGGGCGCCAGCGCGGTCGTGCTGTTCCCCATCCTGTCTGCAGACACACCCCGGCCGCTCATGCTGCTGGCGATGGCTGTGGCGGGTTTCCTGTGTGGCGCGCTGTGGGGCTTCATCCCCGGCTACCTGAAGGCCCGGCTGAACGTCAACGAAGTCGTCACCACCCTGATGATGAACTACATCGCCACCTCGTGGGTGCTCTTCTGGGTGTTCGGCGCCTGGAGCGAGGGCGGCTTCCAGATGTCGCGCGTCTTTCCGAAGAGCGCCTGGATGCCGCGGCTGCTGGACTATGCGCGACAGATTCCCTTTTTCCGCGGCCTGACGCTGCACGGCGGCATCCTGCTGGGCCTCGTGGCCGCCCTGATCGTCTGGTTCGTCATCTATCGCAGCAAATGGGGCTATGAGATCCGGCTGATCGGCGACAACCCGCGTGCGGCCAACTACGCGGGCATCAACATCGTGCGCAACACGGTGCTGGTGATGATGTTCTCGGGCGGGCTTGCCGGGCTGGCCGGCATGTCCGAGATCTCCGGGGTCGTGCACCGTCTGCAGAGCGCCATCTCGCCCGGATACGGCTTCACGGGCATCATCGTCGCCTGGCTCGCCAAGCTCAATCCGGCCGCGGTGGTGTTGGTGTCGATTCTGTTCGGCGGCTTGCTGCTCGCAGGCAGAGAAATCCAGCCGTCCGGCGTGCCGCGCATGTTGCAGGGGATCATCCTCTTCTGCGTGATCGCCAGCGACGTGCTGCTCCG
>CAZMIS010000683.1:0-1948 GCA_964566325.1 uncultured Anaerolineales bacterium | reverse complement strand
TCTGCAAGGCAGCGTGTCCGATTGGATTAATCCTTGGTTGGGTTTCTAAAATCAAGGGTGCTGCGGTAGTCGGCTACGAAGGCAATTGCACTAATTGTGCTATTTGTGCTCGCACTTGCAACACTCAAGCGATTTATAGAGAGAATAATCAATCAACATTAGAAAACAAAGAATGTATCGCATGCGGTGAATGTATGGACGGGTGCAGTAAAAGTGCTTTAAAAATTTATAGAAATAGCGAGAAACACAATGAAACTATTAAAATGTGCAAAGACAGTTTTAAGGATTAGCATTTTCTGTGCATCGATTTTCGAAGCTTCTGCTACTATGGACTACCGAAGTATGCTCGGAGCTTATATTACTCCGCTTTGGGATTCTTCAAATGTAGTCGGTGGTATAGAAATCACTTCTGCATTTGCCGGTATGACCGACAGAAATGTAAAGAACGGATTAGTAATCGCCGGATTGGGTTATATATTTGATAATTCTAAGCAACAGTTTTATGTAGAAGGCGGTTATAAAAATTTTCATAATTCCAAAGGCGGGCCCGGCAGGAAGAATGCCGATTCTACAATAGGCGGTTATGAGAGCTTTGCGAAAGTAGATAAAAAGCATTGGGGACTGCGAGAAGCATACTACAAATTTAATTCAGAAGATTTGAAATTGACCGTCGGCTTGCAGACTATGAAATTACCGGATTACTTCCTATTAGACGAGCGAGTAATCGGAATAAATTCTTCATACAGTTCCGGCAATTTCACATATTCATTCACAGCCGCTACAGTAATGGCAGAATTTGCTCGCTATGCCGACTTCTGCGGTACTCGCCATATTTATAATTTAACTCGCGGCGGCAGAGTTGATTTCCTTGGCGATGACTTCGGCGAATCAAATTTTATAGCTGCTTCTGTGAAATGGGTAAATAATCCTGAAGTCGCTCCGGCGAATGAATCATCGAATAACGAAGATGAGTTCGAAGAATTTGCACCAATTGAATCAGCTAATTCTAAGCCATTCGTTCAAGAAGTTGGTGCGATTATATATGAAGAATTTGGCGATGTATTCCCTGACTATAAATATTATGGAGGTGCATTCGCTAAATTCAATTTACCTTTAGATATTGACTTTAAAACTGAAGTATTGTATCAGCATGTTTATAAAGAGAAATCTATCGGCTATTATTTAGAGTTGAATCGTAGTTTTGATTGGAGCGAAGGCTACAATACTCTGCTCGGAGCGGCTATGCTCGGCAAAGCTGAAATTGACGACAATACTATGTTCTATCCTTCATATACTAACCTATTTATGGGCGAAGTAATGAAAATGGACGCTCTTGATTTGCCTGTAGCTCAATTTTATCTAAAGCAGAATTTAGATTTACTTCCGTCTATGCACTTCAAAGTACAATATGCGAAGCAATTAGAAGAATCCAAAACCCAAGAATTAGACTTAGAATTAAGTGCTAAATTCTTCAAACATTTAAAAGTATCTACAATCGGCGGTATCATCACTTCAGATGAATTAAAGCAAGATACTTATTTCGGCAGGATTGAATTCCGCTTGGCGTTCTAATCTTAATATATTAAAATCGAAAGGCTTAATTTATGAAAAATGATAGACGCAATATTCTTCGTATTCTCGGCGGAGTTGGCTTAGGTTTATGCTCCGGTGCCGGATCTATATTATTAAATTCCTGCTCTAAGGAAGTACTTAGTCCGTTCAAAACCGGATACAAAATCACAGAATTAGACTGCACCGGTTGCGGCGATTGCATTCCTGCTTGCTACTATAAAGCGATAATTCTGCCCGAAGAATCGAAATATTTTATAGATAAAACTCTCTGCACCGAATGCGGCAAATGCGTACCTCAATGCAAGGAATCAGCTATAACCGTAATTACATCAAAATATTCAATTGCCGAAGATAAATGTATCGGTTGCGGCAAATG
>CAZMIS010000682.1:0-1949 GCA_964566325.1 uncultured Anaerolineales bacterium | reverse complement strand
CCTACGCCAGCAGCCAACAGATCCAGTGGGTCAACTTTGCCGCGTGGTTGATCGCGGGAGGCTTGCTGGTCGCGGGCCCGGCGCTGCTGTGGGGTGCCGTGGATGTGCTGCGTGCGGCCGCTAGGAGTCTGCGCGGCAGAACCGGGAAATTCCTGATGTCGATGTGGGCGGTGGGTGCGTTGATGACGCATGCCCACGAGTTATCGCCCCTACGAACCCGATCAGGTGATGCTGCTGCCGGCGGCGCCGCAAGACTGGCTGCCCGCGGGGCACTTGGCCCACTTCATCAACGACACGGTCGACGCGCTGGACCTCAAGGCGTTCTATGCACGTTACGAGGGCGGCGGCTCGCGCAACCAGCCGTTCCATCCGGCGATGATGGTCAAGGTGGTGGTCTACGCCTACGCCACGGGCGTGTTCAGCTCGCGCAAGATCGAGCGGCGGCTGCACGAGGACCTGGCGTTGCGGATGCTGGCCGCAGGCAACTTCCCGCGCCACCGCACGATCTGCGACTTCCGCGCCTTTCATCTGAAGGAGCTGTCCGAGTTGTTCGTGCAGGTGGTCAAGCTCGCCCGGGAGATGGGCCTGGTCAAGTTGGGCACGGTGGCCATCGACGGCACCAAGGTCAAGGCCAACGCCAGCCGCCACAAGGCCATGAGCTACGAGCGCATGAACCAGGCCGAGGTCGAACTCAAGGCGCAGATCGACGCGTTGCTGGCGCGCGCCAAGGCCACCGACGAGGCCGAGGTCAACGAGCCGGAGTTGGACCTGCCCGCCGAGATCGAACGGCGCGAGGCGAGGCTTGCGGCCATCCGCGCAGCCCGTGAACGCCTGGAGCAGCGTCAGCGCGAGGCCGACCTGGAGCGCGGGCGCAGCGACGATGACGACCGCCGCCCGCGGGGCCCGGATGGCAAGCCCAAGGGTGGGCGCTACAAGCGCGAGTTCGGCGTGCCCGAAGACAAGGCGCAGGAGAACTTCACCGACCCGGACAGCCGCATCATGAAGCGAGCCGGCGGCGGGTTCGACCCGGCCTACAACGCCCAGACCGCGGTGGACGAGGCAGCGCACATCATCGTGGCGGCCGAACTGGACAACACGGCGCCGGATGCGAACTGGCTGCTGCCGATGATCCGGGCGGTGGGCAACAACCTGGGCGAATTGCCCGAACTCGGGCTGGCCGACGCGGGCTACCGCAGCGAAGACAACCTGAAGAAGGCGCCAATCGAATTGGTGGTGGCGCTGGGCCGGGAAGGCAAGGAGCACGCCGAGATCAACGCCGAGCAGTACCCGCACACGGCGGCGATGGCCGCCAAGCTGAAGACAGCGCAAGGACAGGCGGCCTACCGCAAGCGCAAGTGGATCGCCGAGCCGCCCAACGGCTGGATAAAGAGCGTGCTGGGGTTCCGACAGTTCAGCATGCGAGGCCTACACAGGGTGCAAGCCGAGTGGAAGCTCGTGTGCATGGCGCTGAATCTGCGGCGCATGGCTACGATGGCCGGATAACCTGCCCGAAAGGACCTGCACAGACGCTGGAACGGCCTGGCGCAGGGCCGTAACAGCGCTGCAGAGCCGCGACCGGGCGCGAAAAACCAGGCCAAACCGCATTGCGATCAACTTCCACCCGTCCACGATGGGAAGTGCTCCATCGCCAAATCTCTGCCGCGCAGGCTCCTAGCGATTGGTTCTCCGCGAGTCGCGGCCGCCGCGTGTCGATCAGATAGACGACCTTGTCTGGGGCACGCAAGTTTCCTCGGCCCTCAGGATGCACTGCTTCGATCATGCGGGGTGAATGCGTGGTCGCGACAATCTGAAGATCTAGACGTCTAGCTTGTGCCTTGAGTGCGGCCACCAGACGGTCGATGGCGTGTGGATGGAACCCGGCGTCGATTTCGTCGATAACCAGCAACCCGCCCGGATAGTGGTCCCCCATGTCCCGTTTCAGGCGATTG
>CAZMIS010000681.1:0-1961 GCA_964566325.1 uncultured Anaerolineales bacterium | reverse complement strand
CCGAGCGGACGTCGCCCGGCTGTGCCTCGGTTGACATGGCTTGCTCCTTATCCGCCATAGTGCCAGACCGTGTCACGAAGCGCCAGGCTGCGGATGCCCGGCGTCTGGACATCGCCATCGAGCACCGAAACGATGAAGATCGCGTGGTCGCCTGACGCGCCGGCCTCTTCGACGACTTCGCACTCCAGCCAGGCAACGGCCTTCTCGAGGATGGGGATATTGCGCTCGGTGAAGCCGTAGCTGTAACCGCCGATCTCCGATGGGCTGACCTGGCTGACCTTGAAGAACGCGCGGGCCAGCTCAGGCTGCTGCTCGCCCACCACGTGCAGGCCGAAGCGCCGCGCCGCCTGGACCGCCTCGCAGATTGCCGTGCCCTTGCGCAGGGAGACGGCAATCAGCTTGGGCTTGAATGACACCTGTGTCACCCAGCTGACCGTTGCCGCGGCCGGCGCACCTTCACTATTTGCACACGTGATCACATACAGGCCATAGTTGAACATCCGCAGGATCGACTGCAACTGATCTGTTTCCATCATATCCCTCCTCGAAAATCACGCCCTACCACAGGCTGCGATCGGCCGCGCCAGCCAACGCGTCTCGGATAGGGTCCCGCCACGCAGGTTCGATGTCGGCGCAGGCGTGCAGGAGCCCGTAACAGCCCGCAAGCATCTGGTCTCCGTGCGGGACGGCCAGGTGCAGCGGCAGGTCCGTCCCGCGCAGCAGGGTGCGCCGCGGGCCCACGACGGCAATGAAGTCCAGCGGCTGCGGCGTGTCGTCGAGCACGAGCGCGCCGTGCCCATTGTCGGCAAACACCGCGTCGTGGTGAATCGAGCCGCCGGCCAGCGCGCGCAGCCACGCGGCCAGCCGGTCCGGCGTCAGTTCCCCCGTGTGATGCTCGAACATGCGAATCAGCCGGCCGGCGCCGAATTGAAACGCAAGGGTGTGGAAATTGCCGATGTTGACGACGATCGGGTGAGGCTGGCGCGCGACGATGGGATCGTCCAGCGCGCCGAGCACCGCGGCCGGCGCCGTGTCCATCACCACGGCCGGCCAGGGTCCCGCCTCCGCGGCGGTCTCCGCCAGGGCGGCCAGGCGGGTCATGTCGGGGGGCACATCAGGCGACCTGAATGCGAGGGCGCTCAGCCGCTCATCTCGGCGCAGGCGGTCCGCCAGGTAGTCCATGCGGAACTGGCGGTCGCTGATATGGGGCGGCGCGGCGCCGTGGTCGAAGACGGCCAGCGCCACCGCGTCGGGGCGCAGATCCAATCCGAAGGCGAAAAACGCCTGCCGGATGGCAGCATAGTCGAAGTCGCGAAACTCGACGTGCGCGTGCCGATCCGCGCCCATGAGCGCTGCAGCTTCCGCGTCGTCGATCAGGACGATGCCCAGCTCCCGCTGCACCTTGTCCAGGTCGTCGTTGAACGTGCGGGCCGGCCCAACGGTGGAGAGCACGGGCAATCCCGCCCGGCGATGATCCTCCACGGCCCACGAGACCGGGCCGCCCCCCATCAGGCGGCCGGTGATCAGCAGCGGGCGCCGGGCCGCCGTCGCCGCGCGCACGAGGCGGCTGAGCCGCAGCGTGGGCGACGGAACGACCAGTTTGAGGCAGTTCTCAGGCGTCCGCTCGCTGTCGAAGAGCAGGATGTCCTGAGTGCCCGTGCCGATGTCGGCGGTGAGAATCTGCATGGGCGAGGCTCTCCGTCAGCGATCCCCGCGCGGCGGGATGATGCGCGCCTGACCATCCGCATGGTACGACGAGCGCACCAGGGGGGCCGACTCGACCCATTTGAAGCCGCGTTGGTAGCCTTCTTCGGCCAGTTCATCGAACTCGTCGGGATGATAATAGCGCTCGATGGGCAGGTGATCCCTGGTCGGCTGCAGGTACTGGCCGATGGTGATGATGTCCACATCGACCGAGCGCAGGTCATCCAGCACCCCGAGCAGCTCGTCCCACGTCTCGC
>CAZMIS010000680.1:0-1972 GCA_964566325.1 uncultured Anaerolineales bacterium | reverse complement strand
TCTTCGTTGAAGACAGGCGCCACCACGGACAACGTGGGGCGATGTGCGGGTGTGGTCATCATAGCTCCTTATCGGGACCGCCGGCACTTGACCCGGGAGGGCGAGTCAGCCCTCGTACAGGCCGAACCGGCGCGATCGATGTGCGGGTGGATCTGCGTCATAATCCACTCTGACGACGCGAAACTCGTCCCCCTCGCGCACCAGCCTCCCGGCGCTCACGGCCAGATCATGCTGGAAGAGGAGGAGCGCATCCTGCCGCAAGGCCCGCTCGCGCAGGCTGCGCTTCGTCTCCATTGCGCAGCCACTGTGGTCGCCTGCCTCCCGCTCAACTCGCTTGCCTGCGCCCGCGGCGCTCCAGCAGTTCCAGTGCGCGCCTGGCCCTGTCGCTGACCGTCCCGCGGATCAACCGGCTCTTGTCTGCCGCCAGGTTTCGCAGCGGGCCGTGCGCTTCCTCGTTGCCGACGTGGCCCAAGGCCTTGGCGGCGTAGGCGCGCACCTGCGGATCCTCATCGCCCAGCGCCTGGAGCAAGGGGGCCTGAGCGTCCGGATGCGGTATGTGCGCGAGGGCCGCAGCCAGCGCACGGCGCACGAGGACATCCTGGCCGGGCCGGACCAGCGCCTCTGCCAGCGGGCACGCAGCAAGCGTGTTGCCCACTTGCCCCAGGGCACGCGCTGCCGCGCGCACCACCAGTGGCTCGGGGTCTGTGACCAACGGGAGCAGGATGTCGGCATTGGCCGGATCTGCAATCTGGCCCAGCGCGGCCGCGATCGCCTGTCGTACGGCAGGTTCGCCATCCGTGATGCCGCGCTTCAGCGCCAGGGTCGCGGCCTCGCCGCCCAACTTGCCCAACGCCTCGGCCGCGCCTGCCCGACGGACCGGGTCCGAATCGTGCAATGCCGTCTCGAGCACTGAGAAGACACGCCCGGGCTCCTGCGCTGCAAGCGCCTCGGCCGCATGCCAGCGAACGAACTCCTCAGTATCGCCCAGCGCAGCCACCAGCGCCGCAACGGCCTCGGGGCCGGCCAGGGGATTTCGTTTGAGCGCCGCAGCTGCCCGCCAACGGCGCACGGGCTCGGCCGCTCGAAGGTCGGCGATGAACACGTCCTCGCGCCCACCTTCGGCATGCGCGCGCCAGACCGTCACGGGTGCCGTCATGCGCGACCACGTGTGGCGTGCGCGCGCCGCAAGCCCGCGGATGTTTTCCATCAGATCACGATCAGGTGTCATGCGACCCGGTCCTATCGGAACTCGATCGTCGTCTGGCAGGGCGTCGGGAAGTTGCCGCTGGTGTCCACGACGACGATGCGAATGCTGTAGACCCCAGGAGGAAGCATGTTGAGGACGCCGAGCCGGCCGCCGGATACGGGCGCCTCACCACCGTCGAAATATGACCAGACGTTGGGCGACGCGCCGGCGCCGTATTCGAGCTTGTAATAGTCAAATGCCTCGTGTTGCGCGGTTCCGGTGATGGTCACCGGCCCACTGAAGACCTGCCCCACACCCGGCTGGGTAATGGCGGCGCGGCCATCGGGACAACTCGGCCGGCGCACTGCTTGCGCAGAAGTAGGCGTCGGCCCGACAGGGGGCGGCTGTGTCGGCCGTGCGGTCGGCCGCGGGCGCGGGGTCGGCGTGCCGGTGGGCGTGACTTCGGGCAGCGGCAGCGTGGGCGACGGGGTCGGCGTGCCGGGATTCTCGGCCACGGCGGCAGGTGTTGGGGTGTCCATGCCGGCGGTCAGTTGCGGCTCCACGGCCGCGAAGACGACCGTGCTGAGCAGGTACACGCCGGCCATCACGGCCGAAATCGCGAGCGCGGCGCCCCAGGCGCCGAAGACCCGGTTGAGCGCTTGCTCCCGCTCCAGCACGAACACGGACGAACGCCGCTCACTGCGCGCCAGCAGGACGACGCGCAGGTACCAGAGGGCCGCGACCGCACAAGCTCCGTAGATCCAGGGAGAGAACTCCCGTATGAAC
>CAZMIS010000679.1:0-1980 GCA_964566325.1 uncultured Anaerolineales bacterium | reverse complement strand
TCGACCTGGAGGCCATCTCCAAAGGCTTCGACGTGCAGAACGGAGCTCCGGCAGCGTCGATTACTTCGGGCAAGGCAAGGCCGAAGGTGTTGATCTTCGTGAGCTTCGCGATGCCGGAGCCAACGCTCCAGCGCTTGGTCGACCAGGCAGCGCGGGCGGGCGCGATGCTCGTGCTGCGGGGGTTAGTCAACGGATCGATCAGAGACACGGTGACCCGCATGCAGGCGCTGATCGGCAGCCGCCGTGTTGCTGTTCAGATCGATCCGGAAGCGTTCGATCGCTATGGAATCACGAGGACTCCGACATTCGTCCTGGATATGGACGGCACCGGGGCCGAGGCATGCGCATCACGCGTGTGTAGCTCATCGAAGCAGTTCGCGAAGGTCGCTGGAGACGTGACCCTGGACTATGCGATGCGCTACCTGAATCAGGGCGCCGGAGAATCAGCGCGTCCAAAGCAGTAGGCACCGCTCCCATTCCGCCTCGCGCCCAAGACCAGCCGCCTCCGAAGAAGACTGAGTGCTGTCAGCCAATTCGCCGCAGCCAGCCTGGACGACCGCCGTACCTAGCCGTTCTGGCGCTGCCGGGGCGGCTCGCTTTGCCGGCTGCCCTGGCCTCGACATGAATCCGCGCCGGCCTTGTGGCCGCCATGTCGCGCTTCTTCTACTACAAGGAAGCAGGCTTCTCAAGCCACCGAGCGCCTGGACAAGGCATGACCGAGGAGTTTCCTGAAGTCCTCCCTGTCACGGGCGCTTCGGCTCTCCTCCCGGAACTCCATTCGATCCTCTGTCGTATCTCGTAAGTTAACTCTGACTTGAGCGACAGTCGCGGGGCTCAATCCGTCAATGACGGCAACGGGGTGGGCTCCGTCATAGTCGGCGCAGAAGACGTAGAACCCGGTCTCGCGATGCGTCTGCAGCAGCCCCTTGTAGGCGGGAACCGCCGCGCACCAAAGGCTGTTGCCGTCGATGCCCACTCGGTGAACCCAGATCGAAGTGTGCTGGTCGAGCGGATCCCCGCTCCTGGTGAACCGCCACGGCCCGTCCTGCCCGATCAGGATCTCGTCTGATCGCTCGTCGAGCATCCTCGCTTTGACGTCTACAGGCAGCCCAATTCCGAACAGTGCAGCGATCGCATCGGTTGATTCCGGCTTCACGCCGGCGACACGCGCCAAGACCTCCGCCTTGGCTTCAGACCGACTCACCGGATAGACCGCAACCTGTCGTTCATCGAACGACCGTCGCGCCGTGCCCTGCGACGGCTCGCGCAACGTGTAGATGGGAACGTAGTCCGGCGCCGTGATGCCGTAGTGACTTTCGAGCGCGAAGCTCGCCCAGCCCGCCGCCCAGACCTTGGTGCCTCGAGTGAACAGGTCAGCGACGGCATCGATGGCGTCGGCATGAAACGCGCAGATCTCGTCATCCTTGCTGACGTACCAGGGTTGCAAAAGGCGCGCACTGAACTCCCTGTGCGGAGACGCAAGGTGATTCCAACTCGTGGCGCCCAGCGCCGCGGCAGCGACAGCCTGCACTGTCGCGGTGTCGGGTTCGGGCTTGGAGCAAGCCGCACACAGCATCCTGGCTGACTGCAGCCACTCAAGTGGGATCGGATGATGGGCCATCCGTTCACGGAACTCCTGCATCTCGTAGGCGGCGCGAGATTCAACCGCTCCAAGCGCCGACAGGCCGGGCCACCTGCGCGCTCTTTTGAGCAACTCGGCATCCGTGTCAGCTGCCTTCCTGAGACCCGTGATGGTGCTCAATGCACGCTTGCGGAGGTCCGGCGAGACGTAGGCTGCCGGAAGCGGCAGCAAGGTGGCGAGCAGTTCCTCGCCGACGAAGAGCCGCAGCGTACGCGCTGCCCCGTCACACTCCACCCGGCTTGGCAGACTGCGATTGCTCTCGCAGGCATGTAGCAAGACCGCCAGCCCATCAGACCAGGATGGAGCGCAGGCGACCGTATCTCCCTCATCGTCCAGAT
>CAZMIS010000678.1:0-1984 GCA_964566325.1 uncultured Anaerolineales bacterium | reverse complement strand
CCGCTGTGGACGTCGTACGATCCGGTGGCCGATCAGGATTACCGACAGCTGGACAAGCCGCCGTCAGCCGCACACATCCTGGGGACCGATCACCTGGGCCGCGACGTGTGGTCGCGCGTCGCGTTCGGCGCGCGCACCATCCTGAGCCTGGGCCCGCTCTCCGTCGCGGTCGCATTTCTGCTCGGCATGGCCCTCGGCCTGACGGCAGGGTATTTTGGTGGCTGGCTGGATGAGGTGATCATGCGCATCCTCGATGCGCTGATGGCGTTCCCCACCATCTTACTCTACATGATCATCATCTCGGCCGTTGGCGCCAACTCCTTGAACGTCGTGATCGCGATCGCGATCGGCGGCGCGCCCGGCATTGCGAGGTTGGTGCGCGCGCTGACGATGGACATCCGCACGCGCGAGTATGTCGCCGCGGCGCGGCTGCGCGGGGACTCGGCGGTTCGGATCATGGTGCGCGAGATCCTGCCCAACTGCCGCGGACCGCTCATCGTGGACTTCCTGTTGCGCATCGGCTATGCCGCGTTCTACATCGGCACGCTCGGCTTCCTGGGCCTGGGCCTGCCCCCGCCGACGCCGGACTGGGGTGGCATGGTGCAGGAGGGGCACGCACGCATGATGATCAATCCGTGGCCCGTGCTGTCGGCGACGGTGGCCCTGATCACCCTGGTCATCGGCCTGAATCTCTTCGCGGACGGGCTGCGCGAAGAGTCGATGCGGTACCAGTGAGGCGGCCATGAACCAGACGCCCATCCTGTCGCTCCGCAACCTGGCCGTGAGTTACCGGACCCGCAAGGGCCAGGTGAATGCTGTGCGCGACGTGACCTTCGACATCCGCGAGGGCGAGAACCTCGGGCTGGTCGGAGAGTCCGGCTGCGGCAAGAGCACGGTGGCCTTCTCCATCGTCAACTTCCTCGGGCCGAACGGTCGCGTGTCCAACGGGCAGATCCTGTTCAAGGGCCAGGAGTTGCGCGGACGCACCGAGGTCGAGCTGCGCCGCTTGCGCGGGGCCGATATCGGCATGGTCTACCAGGAACCGATGTCTGCGCTCAACCCGACGATGCCCATTCGCGACCAACTGGCCGAGTCGCTGGTGTCGCACCGCGGCATCAGCCTGGCTGACGCGTACGGTGAATGCGAGGAGGCGCTGCGCCGCGTCTACATGCCCGACGTCGAGGGCGTGATGCGCCGCTACCCGCACCAGCTTTCCGGTGGGCAGCAGCAGCGCGTGCTCATCGCCATGGCGATGCTCAACAACCCGGCCCTGCTGATCATGGACGAGCCCACGACCGCGCTCGACGTCACCGTCGAGGCCGCAGTGCTGGACCTCATCGCGGAACTCAAAGAGAAGTATCGCACCGCCACCCTGTACATCAGCCACAACTTGGGGGTGGTCGCACGCGTCTCCGACAGGGTCGCGGTGATGTATGCGGGCGAGGTGGTCGAGCACGCGTCGACGACCGATATCTATGCGCGACCGACGCACCCGTACACCCAGGGCCTGATGCGCTGCCTGCCCGACGTGGACGCGCCCAAGGGCACGCGCGTGCTGATGCCCATCCCCGGTCGCGTGCCGTCGCCCGACCAGATTCCCCCGGGGTGCATCTTCGCGCCGCGCTGCGAGCACCGCATCGAGCGCTGTGACGCGGAGCACCCGCAACTGAGTGAGATCGCGCCCGGCCACCTGGTGCGCTGCCTGCTCGCGGAGCAGTGGTATCCGGCCGTTCCCCCGGCGGGCCGCACGACCAGGGCAGCGGTCAAGGACGAGGCGCCGGCCAAGGTGCTCGAGGCCCAGGATGTCCGGTCGTACTACCCCGTCCCGTTCAAGACAGTGGGTGGGTTCCTCGGGCTGGAGAAACGCCGCTACGTCAAGGCAGTGGACGGCGTGAGCCTGACCGTGCGCAGCGGGCGCACGCTGGGCATCGTGGGCGAGTCGGGCTGCGGCAAGTCCACGCTGGGCCGCATCGCCGCCGGCCTG
>CAZMIS010000677.1:0-1998 GCA_964566325.1 uncultured Anaerolineales bacterium | reverse complement strand
CCAGCGTGTAGCCGTTGATCCATAGCCTCCTGAGGTCCAGCCCATGGTCGTAGATTCGCCGGCGGCCTGCTTCGTGCTGGCAGCGCCACGCGTGTTGAAACTGCTGCTGGACGAGCTATATCCCAGGATGTTCCACAAGGCCGCCTGCCCGGAATTTGCGGTCAGCGTATGCGAGGTACTGCTCGCGCCGATGAAAACGCTATCGAAGATCAACTCATCTCCGTTCAGTCCTGACAGTGTCACTGCCGGATTCGGGGTGCCACTGGATGACGTGCCCGTCCCGACTGCACCACTAGGAACGCCTAGAGGGGCTGCCTGATCGACCCCCGCGAAGTTGGCCGCACCGGCGATGATACCGTTAGAAACGGCTCCCGAGAAGGTAACGTTGATCGTACCCGACACACCACTCGGCGGGGGGACAAGGCTGTAGATCGCTGTGTAGCGGTAGTTCGTCGACCAGTTGTATTGCTGGGTCGTAACCTCGGTCAGGCTGAGAGCTGATCCTCCACCGGGGGTGAACGTTATGCCAGATATGGTCCGGTCCGTGCTGCCGCAGTTCCACGACACCCCCACCAGCATGAGCCGGTTGCTCCCGGTGCCGGTCGTGTGGCTGAAGCTGACGCTCGATGCAGTGGGCGCGCCCGTGCCGCTGGAGGCGGATCCGTCCTGCGTGATGCCGCCGGGCGGCACGATCGCGTACGAATATGTCGGCGCCGCCTGACCGGTCTTGATGTAGTCGACGGACGTCTGCGACGGCCCGACCGTCACCAGCAAGTGGCCGGAGCTATCCTCGGCGCGGATCGTGTACCCATTGCCCGTCGTGTACATGCCAAAGCCGTTGCCGGTGAAGCCGGCCGAGGGCACCGCCTGGTACACGACGCCATCCCGGCTCTCGTACGCGTACTGGTGATCGTGGCCGTGGAAGAAGACACTGACGCCGTTCTTCGCCAGCAGCTGGTGCACCGGGTCGCTGCCCCAGCCGGCGCGTTCCGTGCCCCACGCGTACGTGGCGCCATCCTCGTTGTAGCCGCCCCACTCCACGTACTGCGCGTGGTTGGCGCCGGCATGGCCGTAATCCTCCTGCTGGGACAGGCTCGCGTCCGAAACCATCTGGTGGGAGAAGACGAATTTGTATTTCGCCGTGCTGCCCGCCAGGGTCGCCTTCAGCCAGTCGAACTGCTCCTGCCCGAGGGTCCAGTCCCAGGCGTCGCCCGAACCCGTGGTGTCCGTCTCGCCGCCGCCCAGGTCACTCACGTACGGCTTGGTCACGGTGTACCAGTAGGGGTTGATGACGACGAAGAGCGCATCGCCCCAGGTCCAGGCATAGTAGTCTTCCTTGAGCTGATCCCCGGCCAGGTAGGTGTTCGTGCTCGTGTCACCCGTATAGAACGAGCCGTCCGGCACGGGGTTCAGGAAGTACTTCTTCTGCGCGTTCGTCCCGATGATGTTGAGGCTGTTGGCGCCCTGGATCTGATGCCAGGCTTCCTGTTGCTCGTGGTTGCCCGGCGCCAGGAAGATGGGCGCCGAATGGCTGACGATGTTGAAGAACGGAAGCTGGTACTTGTAGGAGTTTTCTGCGCCCGAGATGTTCCCCGCGCTGAGGCTGCGCATGTCGAAGGTGTCGCCCAGGTCAAGGTGGAAATCGGGCGCATTGGCGGCCACGCCGTTCAGCGTGTTCGTCCAGGTGGTCGCATCGCCCAACAGGATATTGACGTGCGAATCAGACGTGATGGTGAACTTGAAGGTGCTGCCCGCGGCCCGCTGGGTCCGGAAGGAATGCTCGGGCCGGCTGACCCACGTCGCCCCGCCGTCGTCACTGTAGCGCATGCGGTAGTAGTACTTGGTATTCGGCTCGAGGCAGCGGATGACGACCGTCGTGGGTTGGGCGGCTGGCGCGGACACGGTATCCGTATGATCCGGATACGTCCCCGCTGTCGTCCCATACTCGTAGTAGAGCGAGACCGCCGCGTTCGGGACGACCTTCACCGAGATCGAGGT
>CAZMIS010000676.1:0-2012 GCA_964566325.1 uncultured Anaerolineales bacterium | reverse complement strand
GCGCCGATGTTACCTGCTGCTTCCCGTCCATCCACATCGGAATGCACTTAGCCAAATCCAGTTCTCTGTATGACCAAGGAAACGGTATGCTCTCCGGTATCGGTTTGAGCGAAATTTGGGGAAAATACACCCACGAACTCGGTGTATATGGCCCTGTGACCTTAACCGGAAGACTCGGAGTTATCTACGCTTTCTCCGGCGGGTTCGTAGACAATCCGGTTGTTTGCGAAGATGCCGACGGCTTTGAGTGGGGCGGTTGGGGAGAACAAATATTCTCTGGTCCCGCCATTGGCGTATCTTACGAAGTTGAAGGATCTATGAAGTGGTAAGACGGCTTTAATAGCCTGAAATAAAAGGACCCCGCTGAAAAGCGGGGTTTTTTAATCGAAGACTATTATCAGATCATGTGGGGCGAAATGTTCGACCACGTCTAATTAGGGGTTATCGAGACGTAAGTAATGGTTTGGGTGAAAAGATACAGGTCGATAGAATCACTTTTATCCCCTATTTAGATGAGAACCATTTCTCTTTTTAGAAGGTATTTCGTGTTAACCCTTTTCCCATTTTGATCGATCTATCGTAAAAAGCCCTCTAAAAAATCAATTCGGACTTTGAATAGCTTAGTCTATATAAAAGGCGTGGAGATCATCTTTACTGCAAAAAAAGAACCGAAAAAAACAAATCTCGTGTGGAACACCTAACTTGAGCTCATTACCCTAAAAAATAGGAATTCGATATCATGACGGGAGCTCCTTACACCGCAAGAGATGGTTATATACGGCGTTATAGGCGGGTATTACGAAGCGTCGACATTTATATCAATACCGCGAAGAAATTAAGGAGGCTTTTAGAACGTGATACGGTTACGGATAGCAAGCAATAAACCGAATTATCGTGTTTTAATAATACGCCTTCTTTGGAGCGCCGACTCTTCAGGTCGGCTTATTAAGGGGTTTCTTCCGAACCGCCTCGAAGAAACATGCTACTTTCATTTTCGATTTCGAAAATTGAGATAACGTTGCGAACCCGAAAGCGCCGCTAAACGAAAAACGCAACCCTCGTGCTCCAAATTCGGTATCTCCCATTGATGCGGTGTGAGGTGTAATTACGAAGTAAAAAATACTGAAAGAGACCATTCAAAATAAAAGCCGCCGCTATATATGAGCTGCATTGGAAGTCGTTAACGCTTGACAATTATTCATTTGTGTTTAAGCGACAGCATAGCCGAAAAACAACGCAAAGTTTTTATTTCCGTATCGCAGAATGGATTGTCCCTCTCGAAAGGAGGAAATGAGAATGAAAGTATCGATCATCGTGATTTCATTGCTATTTGTGTTTACTTCTGGGTTCTCTGGATGGATCTTACCGTCAGGGGTAAAGGAGCCCCAATCATACGAAAGCATTGATCGGAAAAAAATTGTCGAATTCAACACGGCGATGACCAACGCGCGTATTACCTACCGTTCCGGCCATTACACCTCCTTGATGCAATATTCCGGAAGTTTTTCCGATACCTTGGTGGCCGGGACGATCATCGTATACAAAACAAGTTCTGGAAACTACGGAAAAATGAAAATTACCGGATACGCCCAATACCACGCGTGGTCAAAAGTGATGAACTACCAGTATTGCGATGTCCCGTTCTTTGTCTTTACCACCTATCTGGAAGAAGGGTCCCCGCTCGTTTCGGGCGGTTACCCGATCATATTAGACAGTTACGTGAGGGCTAACGGGTATGACCCGCTACAGGGGATCGGACCGATAACGTATTGGGCTTGGAAAGTAGACTTACGATCCGCCGACTACTATGAACGCCCGCAAGGTTCGAGCTTTATGTGGTTCTATTTTGATTTTGATACCAACCAAACAGGGTTTTATAATAATTACAACGGTGTTCAGTTTTCCGGCGCGGATCTGCATAATGAAAAGAACGAAACGAAGTCTCGGTTTTCACCGATCAACGGTGCGATCTTCGCGGTGGTGTATAAGCCATAAACGATACGATATCAGTT
>CAZMIS010000675.1:0-2018 GCA_964566325.1 uncultured Anaerolineales bacterium | reverse complement strand
CTGGGCGAGCGCCTGGCGGTCATGGCCCTCGATGCGGGCGCCGCAGCCCTGCTCGAGGCGTGTCGATGATCTGGCAAACCAGGCCGCTGCTCCGACAATGCTCCCTTGGGGTGTTCCGCTCGGGATGGCCAGGCGTGGCTACGCCAGGATCCTGGGGGCTGGCGGCTGGGGTGATCGCGCCCGGCTTCGTTTCAAGGAGACTGTGATGACTTTTCCCGCCACCCGGTTACGCCGCCTGCGCGTGACGCCGGCGCTGCGGCGGATGGTGTCAGAGACGGCGCTGGCGCCGGACGACCTGATCTATCCCTTGTTCGTCGTGCACGGCCAGAGGGTCCGGCGGCCCATCGCGTCGATGCCGGGCATCTGCCAGCTTTCGGTGGATGAGGCGGTCGCGGAGGCGGGCCGGGCCGTCGCGCTCGGCGTACCCGCGGTGCTGCTGTTCGGCGTGCCCGCGATCAAGGATGCGACGGGCAGCGAGAACTACGCGGACGACGGCATCGTTCAGCAGGCCACGCGGGCGCTGAAGCGGGCGTATCCCGGCCTCGTCGTCATCGTCGATCTCTGCCTGTGCGAATACACCGATCACGGTCACTGTGGGGTCATCGCCGCGGGCCGGATCGATAACGACGCGACGCTCGATATCCTGGGTCGCGCCGCGGTGAGCTACGCGCGCGCTGGCGCAGACCTGATCGCGCCCTCGGGGATGATGGATGGCATGGTCGCCGCCATCCGCGGTGCGCTGGACCGCGCTGGCCACGTGGAGACCGGCATCTTCAGCTACGCAGTCAAGTATGCCAGTGCGTTCTACGGGCCGTTTCGGGACGCTGCGGAGGGCGCGCCGAAGTTCGGTGACCGCAAGACGCACCAGATGGACCCGGCGAACGTGCGCGAGGCACTGTGCGAGCTGGCGCTGGACGTTGAGGAGGGGGCCGACCTGGTGATGGTCAAGCCCGCGCTGGCCTACCTGGACGTCGTCCGGCGCGCGCGGGACGCGTGCGATCTGCCCGTGGCAGCGTACAACGTCAGCGGCGAGTACGCCATGCTCAAGGCGGCCGCAGCGAACGGGTGGATCGACGAGCGTGCCGCGGTGCTGGAGCTGCTCACGGGCATCAAGCGCGCGGGCGCGGACCTGATCGTGACGTATCATGCGCTCGATGCAGCCGGCTGGCTGCGGTCGTAGCGTTACCGCGCGGCCCGTACGGAGCATGGCTGCCCCGTGGCGCGGCCGCAGATCACCCGGAGAGACAGAAGCCGAATGAACATTCCTCGATCTGAAGCGCTTTTCTGCCGTGCCGGCGAGCTCATCCCCGGTGGCGTCAATTCGCCCGTGCGCGCGTTCCGCGCGGTGGGCGGGCAGCCGTTGTTCATCGAGCGGGGAGAGGGCGCGTTCCTCTACGACGCAGACGGACACCGCTACATCGACTATGTGTTGAGTTGGGGTCCGCTGGTGCTTGGCCACGCGCACCCGCGCGTCGTGGGTCCGCTGGCCGCGGCGCTGGCGCGTGGGGTCAGCTACGGCGCACCGACTGCACTCGAAGTCGAGCTGGCCGCCCGAGTCGTGGACCTCGTGCCATCGGCCGAGATGGTGCGCTTCGTCAATTCTGGAACAGAGGCTACGATGAGCGCGCTGCGCCTGGCGCGAGCCTACACGGGGCGCGAGAAGATCATCAAGTTCGAGGGCTGCTATCACGGCCATGCCGACATGTTGCTCGTCCAGGCCGGCAGCGGCGTTGCGACGTTGGGACTGCCCGACAGCCCCGGCGTCCCTCGCGGCGCAGTGCAGGACACCCTCGTGGCGCCCTACAACGACCTGGCCGCGGTGGCTGCGCTGTTCGAGGCGCATCGCGGCGAGATCGCCGGGGTGATCGTTGAGCCGGTCGCGGGCAACATGGGCGTCGTTCCGCCGGTCGAGGGCTTCCTGCCCGGCCTGCGCGAGCTGTGTACGCAGCAGGGCGCGCTGCTGATCTTCGACGAGGTGATGACCGGCTTCCGGGTGGCGCTGGGCGGTGCTCAGGAGC
>CAZMIS010000674.1:0-2019 GCA_964566325.1 uncultured Anaerolineales bacterium | reverse complement strand
GCGACCATAGTGCCGGCGCGCAGCTATCGGCCACAGGACAAGGCGGCGGCGGAGGTGGGCGTGCAGATCGTCCAGCGCTGGATACTGGCGCGCCTGCGCAAGATGACCTTTTTCTCGCTGGCCGAAATCAACCAGGCCATCACCGACCTGCTGCCGGCGTTCAACGACCGGGCCTTTAAGCGCCTGCCCGGCTGCCGCCGCACCCGGTTCGAGGCCGAGGAACGCGGCAAGCTCCAGCCGCTGCCCGAGCGCCCCTACGTGTTGGCAGAGTGGACCGGAGAACTGCGGGTAGACAGCGGCTACCACCTCCTGGTCGGCGGCCACTGGTACTCGGTGCCGAACCGTCTGGTGGGCCAGCGGGTCTCGGCCCGCCTCAGCGCCGGCGTGGTCGAGATCTTCCACCAGCACCTCCGCGTGGCGTCGCACGCGCTCTCGACAGTGTCCGGTGGGATCACGACGGACCCCGCGCATCCTCCCGAAAGCCATCGGGCCTATGCCGAGCGCACGCCCGAGAAGGCCATGGCCTGGGCCGGCACCGTCGGACCCGCCGTACTGCAGGTCGTCCAGCAGCAGTTCAACCGGCCGGTGCCGGCGCTGGGCCTGCCGGCCTGCGACGGGTTGCGCAAGCTGGTCCGGACCCATGGGCCCCAAGCCGTGGAGTCCGCGGCGCGCCGGGCGGTGGAGATTCAGTCTCTGACCTTGAAGTCGGTGAAGTCGCTCTTGCAGAGCGGACGCCACAAGCGCGCGCGCCCCGAACCCGCCGCTGCCATGTTGCCGCCCGACCATCCCAATTTGCGCGGCAGCGCCTACTACCGCCAGCCCTCGGAGGCCTGACCCATGCTCATTCAACAAACCATCCAGGGCCTGCGCGACCTGCGCCTGATCGCCATGGCCGAAGCGTTCGAGCAGCAGCGCGGCAACCCCGCGCTGCAGGACCTGCCATTCGAGGACCGGCTGGCCATGCTCGTGGACCAGGAGCGCCAGGCGCGGGAGACGCGTCGCGTGAGCCGCCTGCTCAAGACGGCACGCCTCAAGGCTGGCGACGCCGCGGTGGAGGACATCGACTTCCGGGCAAGCCGGGGCCTGGACAAGCGTCAGATGACGGCCTTGATGAGCTGCGACTGGGCCACCCAAGGCCAGAACCTGATCTTCACGGGCCCGACCGGGGTCGGCAAGACTTGGCTGGCGTGTGCCTATGCCAACCAGGCGGCGCGGCGCGGCCTGCCGGTGCTGTATCGCCGGCTGCCGCGGCTGCTCGAGGAGATGGAGATTGCTCGGGAAGACGGCAGCCTGCATCGATTGCGTCAGCAGCTGGCGCGCACCCGGGTGCTGGTGCTCGACGATTGGGGCGTGTGCACGCTAAGCAACCAGGGCCGGCAGGACCTGCTGGAGATCGTCGACGACCGGGTCGCGAGCCTGTCTACAGTGATCACCTCGCAGCTCCCAATTAGCGACTGGCACGCGTATCTGGGCGAACCTACACTTGCGGACGCGATCCTCGACCGACTGGTGCACGCTGCCCACCACATTCCATTGAAGGGCGAGTCGATGAGGAAACCCCGAACGTAGCGAATCGAGTCGGCAGGGCGGGGACCCCGCCCCTGCCAACCGTTTGCGCTATCAGCGTTAGCTACGCTCACCTGTTGACAGTGGCTGTCATCTCGGCCACGTTGCGGACACCCTTCGCAAGCTCGAGACGCTATGACGAACGCCCGCTTTTCGACGAGATCGGTTGCTCTGTCCGCCGGCCTACTCGGGCTCATGCTCTTTTCTGCAGATGCCACAGCCTGCCCGCCAGGGCATACGCCAGTGCGTCAGCCGGACGGAAGTATTGTATGTATGTCTCCCGTCAGCAATGTGTACGGTCGCCGGCCGATGGCCAGGTGGCTCACGCCTGCGCGGTTCCTCATGACCGATTCCTCGCGCTCTGGTGCCCGCAATGGCAACTTGCGCGGGAACAATTCAACTCGGATTGAAGTCGAGCAACGAGACTGCGAACTCACCACGTCCATGCCCGTC
>CAZMIS010000673.1:0-2022 GCA_964566325.1 uncultured Anaerolineales bacterium | reverse complement strand
TGTCATGTAGCCCAGCGAAGAATGCGGACGCACCTCGTTGAAGTGCCGACGCCAGCTCTCGATCAGCACCCTGGCTTCGTCGCGCGATCTGAACCATTCGAGCGACAGGCACTCATCGCGGAACTTGCCGTTGAAACTCTCAGTGGTACCATTCTGCCAGGGCTTTCCTGGATCGATCAGCGCAGTCTCAATGCCCTGATCGACGATCCACTTCAGCAGTGCGCGAGAGACGAACTCGGGGCCGTTGTCTGACCTCAGAAAACGCGGCGCGCCACGCGTCGAGACCAGCCGCGACAGAACCTCGATCACGCGTGGCGAGCGAATGCGGCCATCGACCTCGATGGCGAGGCCTTCCTTCGTCCACTCGTCGCTCACTGTCAGGTTCTCGACCGCCCGGTCGATCAGACCGGAGCGATCATAAGTCGTCACGATCTCGACGCCTTTGGGCAGGCGATCACGCAGTTCGGCGAGCTTGGCCTTCACCCCGGCGATGACTTCACGCGGATTCTCGCCCACGCGCATCACGATGACGCCGCCGGCGACCTCGCCTTCGCCGTTCAGTTCGGCGATACCCCGCCGCATCTGCGGACCAGTTTCGATCCAGGCGACATCGCCCAGTGTGACCGCGAGGCCGTTGGCAGTGCTTTTAATAGGTATCGCGCGGAAGTCGTCGTCGCTCCGTAGATAGCCACTGGCGCGTACGACGTGTTCGGCTTCGCCGATTTCGATCGAAGCGCCGCCAGCTTCCTGATTGGCCCGGCCGACTGCATCAGCGACCATGCGCTGCGACACGCCATAAGCTGCCATCTTCTGAGGATCGAGCACGATCTGATGCTGACGCACCATCCCGCCGATGGCCGCCACTTCTGCGACGCCCGGGACAGACTTCAATTCGAACGTGAGCAACCAGTCCTGCAGGCTGCGTAGCTGACCAGGATCGTGGCCGCCCGTTCGATCGACCAACGCATACTGATAGACCCAGCCAACACCGGTCGCATCCGGACCGATGCTGGAGCGCGCAGCCTCCGGCAGGCGCTCGCGAGCCTGGCTCATGTATTCCAGTACGCGCGATCGCGCCCAATAGAGGTCGACGCCCTCGTCGAAGATCACATAGACGAAGCTGTCGCCGAAGAAGGAATAGCCTCGCACGCTCCGGGCGCCGGGGACCGAGAGCATGGCCGCGCTCATCGGGTAGGTGACCTGGTCCTCAACGATCTGCGGCGCCTGGCCGGGGTAGTTGGTCCGCACCACGACCTGCACGTCCGATAGATCGGGCAGCGCATCGACCGGCGTTGCGCGGATTGCAAACGCGCCCGCAACTGCAAGCCCGAGCGCTGCAAGCACAACCAGGAGCCGGTTGACGATCGACCAGCGGATGATGGCGCCGATCATCGTGGTGCGTCCGTCTTGGAGATGGCGGTCAACACATAGCCTGCCCCGCCCTTGCGGAACGAGAACGCCACCGTGTCTCCGACGGCTACAGTGTGCGGGAGGTCTCCCCAACCAAACGCCATGGTCATCTCCGGCCAGTTGAGCGCGGCGACAGGCGCATGCGCGATGGCGACGCTGTTGGCATCGACCGCAGTGACCCGTCCTTTAGACTCATAGACCGCCGGTGTTGCAGCAGCCTTTGCGCCTCGCAATCGCTCCAGCACGCCCGTGAGGTTTGCCTCCGAGTCGATCAAAAACTGTCCAGAGGCGACCACTTGCTGCCCCTCTGAAACGCCCGACTTGATCTCAAGCTGATCTCCAACCGCCGCGCCGAGCGTCACCTCCATAGGTTCGAAAACGCCGTCCGGGCGGGAGATGATGACCAGATTGCGCAAACCCGTCCGAATGACCGCCTCGGATGGTACGGTAAGAGCATCGCCCCCCGATGTTGCGGAGAGTGTCACATCCCCTGTCATCCCAGGACGCAAACGCCCATCGCGATTGTCGAGAGCAACGCGCACTTCGACCGTGCGATTGGCAGTGTTGGCCGCCGGCAGGATTGCGTCGACACGACCAACAAAGTCCTCTCCG
>CAZMIS010000672.1:0-2029 GCA_964566325.1 uncultured Anaerolineales bacterium | reverse complement strand
CAGGGCCCGGTACGACCTGGCGTCCGGCTATGTCGTCGAGGTGGCCCGCATCGAGTCGAAGAAGAACCAGCTGGGGCTGATCGAGGCGTTGTGGCACGACCCCGTGGACCTGGTGTTCGTCGGATCCGAGTCGCCTCACTTTGAGCCGGACTATGCCCAGAGATGTTACGAGGCGGGGGAGCGCCGGGGTCGCGTTCACTTCTTGGGGTGGTTGCCCAAGTCAGAGCTGCCATGGGTGTATGCTGCTGCAGCGGCGCATATCTTGCCAAGTTGGTTCGAGCTGCCCGGGCTGGTGAGCATTGAGTCGGGAGCGAGCGGGACGCGCGTTATCTCGACGGACATCTCGCCGCTGCCCGAGATGCTGGCGGATCAGGCGGTATACTGCGACCCCTTCGACCCGGCGTCGATCCGCGCAGCGGTGTTGTCCGCGCTGGAGAAGCCGGTGCCGCACAATCTGCGCGACATGCTTCTGGCCGGATTCGGCTGGGATGAAGCGGCCAGGGTCAACCTGGCGTTGTACGAAGGCGTCCTGCGGGCACACTAAGCTCGCACGACTGGATGTCACGGACGGTGAAGATGGACAGAACCTTAGGTCTTTATTGGTCAGTGCTCAAGCGGCGTTTCTGGGTGATCCTCCTGCTCGTTGTGGCGACGATGGCTGTCGTCTTGGTTCGGGCTGCGCTGACCCCTCCCCAGTATCGTTCATCGATGCGACTGCAGATCATCCCGCTGGAGCCTGAAGAAGTCACGCTGTATGCCCGGATGGACACGGTATCATCTTCAGATACGGTCAGTTTCATTTACTTCGACTTCTCTGGCCTGCTGAAGACGCCACGCATGGCCCAGCTAACGTTGGCGGACACGGGGATCGAGATGTCGACCGAGGAATTTCTGCGCGGCATCGCCGTCGAGCGCGAGCCGATCGGCGATCTGATGACCGTCTCCATGACGAGCACCTCTCCCGAAGCAGCGGAGAAGCTGTTGCGGAGGCACGTGGACATCGCGCTGGAGGCATTTCGGGCCAATCGCGCCCTGCCGACCGAGGCGTCCGGCGCATTTCTCCAGGCAGAGCTGGCCTCGGCAGAGAAGGAGCTCGAGGCTGCGCGCTCTGCTGTTCTGCAGTTCAAGCTGGAGCAGCGGGTCGAGTCGCTGGATCGCGCATTGGCGGCCGAGGAACAGGCACTTCGCGAACTTGACACTGCGCAACAGCAGACGGAGATCGAGACCAAGCGCCTGCAGGCGGTGATCGGCGTGCTGGAGGCGCAGCTTAAGGATGCGGAGGCTGCAACCGCAGTTGAGGGCGCGGATCCGGCCATCGCGACCCGTCTCGTACAGGACCTGCGGCAGCAGATCGGCCTGCGCCAGGTGGACGCGGCCAGCCGCCGCGCAGAGGCCGAGGCGATGATCCCTCTCGTCGCGCAGCGCCAGGCGAATCTGGCATCTCTTCTCACGCTGAGCGGCCAGTACGAGGTGTTACAGGATGAAGTCCGGGAAAAGCTTGATACGAGGAACTTCCTCGAAGCCAAGGCGCGCGAGGCACGGTTGAAGGAGGGTCAGACACGCAGCGTCGGGTACCTCTCCGCGGTCAGCACGCCTACAACGCCGGGCACCCAGCTGCCCACTCAGACCGTACGCACGGCTCTCCTGGGCGCATTGCTAAGCATCATTGCGGGCATCATCCTGGTCTACGTGCTGGAGTTCATCGAGCGGGCCTTGCGCCACTCGTCAGGCGCTTCGGCCCACGTGCAAGAGCGTAGGGTCTGAGGACCGGCAAGACGAGATATGCGAAACGCAGCAGCGACCACCGAGGCGTCGGACACACGGCAACTGAAGCGATCTCTCGGGCGATTGCCGCCGGGGTGGGGCAATCGTCTCATCGCGCCGCTAGTCAATCTGCTTGGTGTGGTTCTGGTGGGGCTCGTCGCGCTCTACCTGGGCGGCGTATTGCACACTGGAGAGACGGAGCGCGCGGTCGCGCTGGCCGGCCTCGGCGCAGTGACCCTGGTTCTGGTTGTCGCGCCTGACCTGG
>CAZMIS010000671.1:0-2030 GCA_964566325.1 uncultured Anaerolineales bacterium | reverse complement strand
CGCTGGCGAAGGCCAACAGCATCAGCAGGGCCGCAGCCAGGACCACGACGAAAGAGCGATGCTTAGTGATCATTTGTTCCTCCCTGTAAGAATGAACTGACGAGCGCCGGGCGACCGTCGCCCTGGCATCAAAGTGGGACGCCAGCCCTCATCGTTGCAGTCACCTCCCATCGTCGACAGGTTCGATGCGATAGAAATAAGCCCACACGTTGTGTGCATCTTGCCTGGTCAAGTGCCTCGCCGGCTCCGAAACCTGAGATCAGGTCCGTCGGCCGCATCCATCAGACGTTCAGGGGACGCAGAGCCGCTGTGCCACGTAGATCAGATTGACGTTGCGCAGGCCATTTCGCTGGGCAATGGCCTGGACCGACGTACCGTAACGTGCAGCGATCTTGGTGAGTGTATCGCCGCGCTGCACGGTGTACCACGTGCAAGTCTCGCCCGCTGGAGGAACCGGCAGGCCGCCCCCGGGGCACGGGACCACGAGCCGCTGGCCGAGAATCAGGATGTTCGGGTTGCGAATTCCGTTGGCCGCCGCCAGGTGCTCCACGGTCGTGCCGTGCTGCCTGGCGATCTCCGCCAACCGGTCACCGCTCACGATCGTGTAATGGCAGATGCCGCCCGGCGCCGGCGGTTTCGGGGTCACACCGGTGGCGCAAGCCACCAGCTTGATCGCATCCAGGTTGACGTCGAGTTCGCGCTGCGCGGTGCCCCATTTCTTCCAGGCGCGGAAGGCAACCACGACCTTGCCGGCGGGTGCGGTGAAGCGGGCGGAGAAGGACGACATACCGCCGGGCGCCGTGCGCACGTAGATGTTGTCCCACGGCAGCTCGGTCCAGTTCGTGATGTCGGCCTCGCTCGGGTCAGCATCCGCCGCAGCATAGCCCCATTGGACCCGGTAGCGGAACATGTCCTCGTCCGGATGGGCCGACTCCTCGCGCAGCATGCCCCACGCGGAGATCTCGTAGGTCTTGCCGGCGGTCAGGCCCTTGACGACCTGGTGGATGCCAGCGTAGCGATCGGCCTCGGAAGCCGCGAGGCCCCAGGTGTTGATCTCGATGAGCTGGCCGTGTACGCCGTCCTTGACCACCGGGGCCCACATCTCGTCGTAGAATCCGTACGCTGCAGATCCGCCGTTGTTGAACGCGTGCCAGGTCTTGCCCACGCCGTTGACGAAGCCGCTCTCGAAGTCCCCGTTGGCCACCAGGCTGGGGCCGCCACAGGTGAGGGCCGCGGGTTTGACCGGATCCGTGACGGGCGGGTGGACCGGCGGATGCTTATCGACGACTGCGCCGGGCAGCACCACGATTCCACCGGCAGGCTGCGGGCGTGGCTGGACCACCTTGCCCGTCAGGCTGACCGCATCGATGTTGACGTCCAGTTCCTTGTAGGCATTGCCCCACTTCTTCCACGCCCGGATGAAGATCGTGACCTTCGGGCTGGGGGCCGTCAGCGTGGTGGAGAAGCTGAGGAGGCCCGTCGGTGCGGTCCGCTCGTCGATCTTGTCCCAGGGGAGCTCGACCCAGTTCGTCACCTGGGTCCAGTCCGTCGAGCCATCGGCCGTGTAGCCCCACTGCACGCGGTAGCGGAACTTGTCCTCCGTCGGATCGGGTTGGTGCTCGCGCATCCCACCCTGCATCTTCAGGGTGTATGCCTCGCCCTTCACCGTTGAGACCGTCTGATAGATGCCCGCAAACCGATCCGCCTCGGACGCGGCGAACTGCTTGGTGTTGATTTCGATCAGCTGGCTGTGCAGTCCATCGGCCACAACAGGCTTCCACTGGTCGTCATAGAAGCCGTAGGCCGCGTTCCCGCCGTTCGTGAAACATCCCCAGCCCGCGCCGACCGCGCCGCAGTCTGGGATCATCACAAAGCCACTCTCGAAGTTGCCGTTTTGGATGACGTCAACTGTGGCCACGGCAAGGCCGGTGGCGCTTCCCAGCGTGAGGCTTGCCAGGATTGCGAGGGCAAGGGCAAGCGACATCAGGCGCTTGGGGCTTCTCAGAGTTCGCATTCGACCCTCCTTCACA
>CAZMIS010000670.1:0-2031 GCA_964566325.1 uncultured Anaerolineales bacterium | reverse complement strand
TCCGGCGATGTCACCGCTCGCTTCCTCCACGCCCTGTACATGCTCGACGCCCGCCTGCCGTCGCTGAGCTTGCTCGAGGCTTTCGCTGCTGCGCTTCTGCTGGACCTGTCCATGTATGCGATTGCGCTGTTCGGCTTCCGCATCTTCGATCCGCTGCCTGCGGCGCGCAGAACGGCGATCGAGCAAATGCGGGATGGCGTGGTGATACTCGATGCACAGGGGCGGATCGTTCGCCTTAACCCGGCGGCGGCCCGCATCCTCTCCGTCACGGCCGGCCGCGTGCAGGGAAAGCCCTTGAGCGTGATTCAGCCGGAGCTGTTCGACTGGGATGAGCGCCTGACCGAGGCGGAGACGAACCTGGACCAAATCTGCCTCGGCACGGGCCCCGGCGCACGGAGCTACGCAGTCGATCGCTCCGCACTCAGCGATTTCCGCGGATCACGGCTTGGGCATGTGTTGCTGCTGCACGATGTGACAGAGCAGCGCCGTGCGCAGGCACAGATCGTCGAACAGCGCGCGGCCCTGGCGGCCCTCGCCGAACGCGATCGGCTCGCCAGGGAGCTGCATGACGGACTGGGACAGGTGCTGGGCTACGTCAAGCTGCAGGCGCGTACCGCACGACGCACCCTCGAGCAAGACGATCACGTCCAGGTCAACGCGGAGCTGAGCCGCATCGAGGCTGCTGCCCAGGAGGCACATGCCGAGATTCGCGACTTTCTGCTCGGGGTGGAAGGCGATCGGTTGGCTGCACAGGGCTTTCACGCCTCGCTCCTGGAATACGTGCAGCGCTACGAACGGACCTATGATATGATGACCGAGGTGCGGTGGCCGTCGGAACTCCACGATTCAGACGTCGACCCTGAGGCCCAGGCCCAGCTGCTTCGGATCATCCAGGAAGCGATCTCGAATGTGCGCCGTCATGCCGGCACGCGTGCGGCGACGCTCAGCCTGACAGTCGACGGGACCGGGCTCTGCATCTTGATACACGACGATGGTCGCGGCTTCGACCCGGTCAATGCGTCCGCCGGCGGGGACGATATGGTCGGGCACTACGGTCTCCGGTTCATGCGCGAGCGCGCGGAAGAGATCGGAGGCAGCCTGGAAGTGGCCAGCGCGCCGGGTCAAGGCGCGGACATCCTGATACGAGTCCCCATTCACGAGAGGAAGAACCGCGGTGCGCCTGCTGTTGGTTGACGATCATCCCTTGTTCCTGGAAGGACTGAAGCACTTGCTGGCTGCGTACGGCGCAGAGATCGCGGGCACCGCACGTGATGGCCTGGAGGCCCTGGCCCAGGTGCGTGCCCTGAACCCCGACGTAGTGCTCATGGACATCCAGATGCCTCGCTGCAACGGGCTGGACGCCACGCGCCTCATCAAGGCAGAATTTCCCGAGGTGCGCGTGGTTATGCTCACCATGTCCGGCGACGAAGAGGACCTGTTCCAGGCCATCCGCGCGGGCGCTTGCGGCTACCTGCTCAAGACCCAGGACATCGACGACTTCTACCGGGCGCTCGACGAGCTGGCTCACGGGCAGACGGCGCTCGCGCCGGACCTCGCGCAACGTATCCTGGTGGAGTTCTCGCGCCTCAGCAATCCGACACCGGATACGCTCCCGCCCAAGGCCGAGATTCCTGACGAGTTGTCCCAGCGCCAGGTCCAGGTGCTCACCCTGGTCGCCGGCGGGCTGCCGTACAAAGAGGTCGGGCGGCACCTGGGCCTGTCTGAGCGCACCGTCAAGTATCACATGGGCGAGATCATTGCCATCTTTCATCTGCATAACCGGGCTGAAGCAGTCGCCTTTGCGCGCGCCCGCGGCATGACCAGACCCTGAATTTGTCCTCTCCCCGCGCCTTGTCCTCTCTTTGCCTGAACTTAGGACTGTACTTACACGGCTTCAAGAGACAGTGACATCTTGCCGCAACGCGCTATCCTGATATCAGAGGCAATACGGCTTCCTTCCCCCCCCAAAGGATCCCGTTCATGGACCGCCGGATCGTTGTTTACGGCCGCTCGGTGGCACTCAACAGCATC
>CAZMIS010000669.1:0-2035 GCA_964566325.1 uncultured Anaerolineales bacterium | reverse complement strand
GTGGGCGGGCTTTGGTCGTTTGCCGCTGTGGTCGCGCACTGCGCACCTGCCGGGAACAAATGGCGGCGGCACTCCGCCGCTGAAGGCAGACCTCGCGGAGCGGCACTTCAAGGCAAACGGGGTCGTCTATGCGGTGGCCCGAAGATCCTGGACTCCATCGGGCGCGTATGCGGCACCCGGCGATTATTACGGCGCGATCATCATAACGGTCACTGCCGAGTGACGTGACGACTTTCAAGTAGGACCAACGACATGCGTGTGCGACGGCTTCTGGCTACCTTGGGATTCCTGGCACTGACGGCAACCTTCCCAGGAGCCGGCCTCGCCCTGGCGCAAGACGAGGCGTTGATCAGCAACGTCTTTGTGGAGACCGACCTGCGCCAGGCACTGGAAGACGTTTCCGCGCAATCGGGCATCAACATCATCGCTGACCAGAGCGTCCAGGGGGTGATTACCGTCGGACTGCAGAATGTCACCGTGGAGGAAGCGCTCGACCTGCTGCTCGCAGGGACCGGATACCTGGTCGAAAAGAACGACGCGTATTATCGCGTCTATTCCGCCGACGAGACGTCGGATGGCTTTGCAGAGGTGGCGGACACCCGCGTGGTACGGGTCCAAAATCTGCCCGGGTCCACGGCTAGGTCGCTCCTGCCCGCGATCATGCAGCGCTATGTGAAAGTGGACGACGCCTCGGACACTCTGGTGGTGACGGCCCCGCCGGCCCTGTCGCGACGAATTCTCTCCGACCTCGCCATGATCGACGTGCCGGCGGAGACCAATGTCGAATTCCTGCCGCTGAAGTTTGTGAAGGCTGCAACCTTGCGGGACCTGCTGCCGGAAGCGATGAAGCGTTACGTGAGGGTGGATACCGAGCGCAATACCCTCGCGATCTCCGCGCCCGAAAGCCTGCGGCAGCCCCTGCTTGTGCAGGTCGCAGAACTCGACGTGCCGCGAAGCGCCGGCAGCTTCAACGTCCCGGATATACACCGCACGCATCTGGTCAAGCTGAACTACTCCAGCGCCGCCACGACGCTGGCGATGCTGCCGCCGGCGGTGCAGGAATATGTGCGGGCCGACCCCGAGACCAACGCCCTCGCCATCAGCGCGCCCGATGTCCTGCTCGACCGGATCGCGGCTGACATTGCCGCAATCGATGTTCCCCGCCGTCACATCATGCTGGATGCGCGCGTCGTGGTGCTCGATCGTGCCGATCTCCTCGATTTCGGCGGTGAGTGGCGCTGGCCGACACTGTCGGCCGGCACGATGGTTGGCGATGCGATCAGGTGGCCGTGGGAACTCCGGATTGGCTACACGCCCGGACGAGAGTTCACCAATGCGCTGTCGCTGACACTGAACCTGCTCAGCCAGAACAACGAGGCAACAATCGTCGCCAATCCGCAGGTTCTGGCGCAGGACGGCAAGGAATCAGAGATCAGGGTGACCACGGAGGAATACTTCCAGATCACCGCTGATGACGGCACGAATGTCCGTGCCGACCTGCAGACCATCGAAACCGGCACGATCCTGAAGATCCTGCCCCAGATTGGTCGCAACGGCGAGTTGACTCTCAACATGAATATCGAGGTCAGCGATGTCGTGGCTCGCGGGGAGCAGAACCTGCCGGTGGTTAGCCGACGGACGACGCATAGCGTGGTGCAACTGGCAGATGGAGGCACGGCAGCGGTTGCCGGCCTCGTCGACACGCGCTCGCAACTCGGCGATTCAGGCGTGCCGGGGATGAACAGCGTGCCACTGCTGGGGCGGGCCTTCCGCACCGAAACGCTCAACCACCAGGCCCGTCAGGTTGCCGTGTTCATCACGGCCACCATTGTCGAGGACGGCGACGCCGAGTTCGAGACCGGCCGCGCGGCGGCGCTCAAGATCCCCCATGGCGATGAGGCGGGGTATCGAGAGGAACTGCGCGCGGCCCTGGCCAAACTGCTCGAGAAGGGAGGCAAGTGATGCCACACCACCACTCCCATGCATTTCGCCGGCTTGCCGCGGCCCTTGTGCTCGCCGCTTGGCTATCCGGCTG
>CAZMIS010000668.1:0-2036 GCA_964566325.1 uncultured Anaerolineales bacterium | reverse complement strand
GGCAGACGAGGTGTGCCAAGCCTTGGCTTTTTGTCGCGACGGGAGCGGCGGAGGCTTCTTCATCGTGAATCTCGTGCCAGTCCTGCACCTCGGCAAAGTGATTGCCGCCGCCGATCGTGCCGAGGGTGAGATCAGAGCCCGTGGGCGCAAGGCCATAGCCCTCCAGCCACGCGCCGGTATCCCCCTCCCAAGGGCTTTCCAGGCCGTAGAGTTTCTTGAGGCACTTGTCTTGGCTGAACTTCTGGCGCTTGAGGTCCGTGCGCCACAGGCTCATACCGCAGCCGACGTCGTTTCCGACCAACTGCGGGTAGAAGATCCCCTGCGTGATGAAGGCCGCTCCCACGGGGTGGCCGCGCCCGGGATGCAGGTCGGGCAGGCCGACCGCCAGCCGCATGCCCGGCAACTCGGCGGTCTTGCGCAATTGGCTGATCGCCTCTCCCTCGATCCAACTGCCGGCCGAGGCCAGCAGGCGAACCCTGCCGTCGGCGGTCAACGTGGAAATCCCGGGATGACCCAACACGTCGCTCCTGTCGCACCTTCCCGCACCCGCGGTCAGCGCATCCGGCGGCCTGGGCGCATGCCCGGCTGCATGGGCTGCTGCTGCTGCTGCATCCCCGGCATCATGCCCCGCCCCGGCATGCCTTGCGTGCCGTAGCGCTCCTGCATCTTCTGCATCCGGAGGTCATCCTCCTGCCATTTCACGACGATCGCCGCGATGCGCTGCTCCCGCAGCATCATCAGGCACTGCAGCGCAGCACTGGTCTTGGCCGCCTTCTCTTCGTCGGCCAGCGTAACGAGGTCCTGCAGATCCGCGAGGTTCATCTGGTGCACGGCATCGAGCAGCGTCTTCTTGTCCTCCGGCCGGCTGTTGAGCCACGCCGCGATTTGCCGCTGCGTTTCCTCGTCGAGCGCGGGCTCGTTCACCTCGGCCGGCCGCCGGAGCGGCATGCGTGCGCCGGCAGCGCCATAGGGGCCCGTTGCGCCGTAGGCACCCGGGGCACCGTACGGTCCGGCGGCCGGATAGCCGGTCCCGCCCGCAGGGCCCATGGCCCCCGCCCGTCCGCGCGCGCCGCGGCCCATCGCGCGGCCGCCCATAGCCGTGCCGGTCGTCTGATTCTGCGCTGGCGTGGTCCGGCGCTGCTCCCGCAGCTCCTCGGAGATATGGCCGAAACGCTCTTTCCGCGCCGCGTTCAGATCGTCAATCGCCTTCGCAGTCTTCTCAGCCTTCTCCTGCACTGCGATCGGTTTGACAAACGCCATCTCCTCCGTGAACTGCCGCTCGACGGTAATGAGCAATGTCGTACGGTTGTCCATCCGGCGTTGAATCCAGCCGAGCTGCTCGGTGCGGCTCTTGTCGTCCACGGGCTTCACGTCCGCGGCCAAGCCCTCGAACTGCTTCATCAGCTTCGCGATCTCATTGGGGTCGATTTCGATTGCCGGACGCGCCGGCGCCGGGCCGGACGGCATCGCCGGCGCCGCCATACCCTGGCCCGGCCCGTAACCGGGTCCGCCGTACATCTCGTCCAGCACGGGTTCCTTGGCGCCTTTGCTCTTGAGCAACTGGACGATATCCGGCGCATTTCGCTGTTGGGCGAGCATGAGCGGAGTTTGCCCCGTCTTATCCGCGCTGTTGACGTCCACCCCTTTCTCGATCAATTGGGCCGCAACGTCCATGAGATTCGTTCGCAGCGCGGCGTGGAGCGCCGTTGTGTCGTTCTGATCCTTGGCTTTGAGCTCGGCTCCCTTGGCGATGAGGATCTGGGCCACCTCGGCCTCGGCGTTGACACCCGCAAAGATCAAGGGTGTTTGGCCTTGCGCATTCTTGGCGTTGATGTCCACCTTGCCGGATTCGATCAGCAGCTTCGCGGCCTCCACCTGGTGCGCCTCGATCGTCCGGTGGAGCGCGGTGCAGCCGCCCTCATCGAGCTTGTTCAGGTTCGCGCCCCGGGCGATGTGCAGCTTGAGCTGTTCCATATCGCCTTCGATGGCTGCCTGCTGCAGCGTCTTCTTGGGACTGTTCTCACTTGCGCCCAGCG
>CAZMIS010000667.1:0-2037 GCA_964566325.1 uncultured Anaerolineales bacterium | reverse complement strand
TAGACGACTTTAGGAAGGCTGGTAGCACCTACCTCGCCCCAGCCGCCCCTGCGGTAGCAGCCCTGCTCAGCAAGGATCCTCAGCGTATGGGGCGCTATGAAGATTTGATGCCCCGTGACGACGGCTTCTGGATCAGCTTTTGGACAGGAGTTAGCTCGATGTAGCCGCTGCGAATGGTACTGGTGCCGGCCTTGAGCCCTGCCGTTGCCGAGGCGGGGCAATCGGTTTCGGTCTAGCTGGCATCGTCCTCCGCTGTACAGTTCTGTGCATTCCAGACAAAGCTGCCCGAAACGGCCCCGCCGACTGAATGAGCAAGCGTTCGAGGTCAACACGATCAACGTTGTGAACGGTGCTGGCCTGATCGAGAGAAATGCCTTCTGTGAAGACAGCGGAAGCCGCGTTCCAGATGGACGCTGAGGCCGTGGCACCTAAGTTTGGCAGACCCTGCTCCTGCAGACGCCTTTTTGCGCTGTAGGCGCTGAGCGAGAGTCTTCGTGCAACTGACGAGTGGCATCCACGGCATTCAATATATGCGTCTCGGAGTTGCTGATCTGAGACTTCGACCACCACGAGGGATGACCTTGCCTTTGCATCATCGGACGAATGAGATGCCAGCATGGCGTTGATAGCCTCGTCCGATGATTCAAACAGCGTGGCGAACACGATGGCGTAAACCGTTGACGAAATGCCCATCCGTTTGCCAGACAGTGCCCCATCGACGGACGACCAGAACTCTCCGATGGGTTTTTCAACGAGACCCGGGACAACGGAGGCAAGCCAGGCGGCGTCGAATCGCTCCTTGATGAGATCGCTGACGAGTGGAAGTTCGACGACTCCGCGCCCAACGTGGAGTTCTAGTTCGGATGCCCGAGCCTTCGCCGCGCGCGATACATCCCGTTCGTCGAGTGGCCTCGGCCGGGCAACAAGATCTGATGAGATTGCAAGGAAGCGCTGTACGTTTTCGCATCGCTGGAGCTTCTGCACCCAGTGATCATCGACCGGATGATGGCTCTTGTAGAACGCCGACGGCGCCAACAGGTAGGCATTCGGCGTTTCGACATAGCCCAGTGGCAGGCGGTGCTTAGTGCAGCTGTAGAGCCCGGGCATCTGATGCTCGCGGCGCCAGTAGGGCATGCCATGGAAGGCTAGATCCTCCTCGACACATTGGGTACAGAGGTAGGCCCCAGGCCTGGTCTCGCGCAGCGCCATCGACCACAGCAGCGACCGTTGGCTCGTGCACCCATGCTGAACACCCTGAAGGGCTGCGACTACAGCGCGCCGCAGAGGGAGGGCAGTGTGAGCACGGACAAACTGCGCGACGTCAACCTCGGCCACAGCCGCCAACAACTCCACGGTAGAGAAATTCCGCCGTGATGTCCCGGCATTCCCGGACCACTCCATCAAAGCATCCATCGCAAGCTTGGGGTCGGTCATGCCGTTGAACGCCATGACTCTGCCCTTGTAACCGAGCGCGAACTCTTCCGGAAGGACTTCTGGGCGGATCATGTTTGCGCCTCTGAGGAGCCCTTGCCTTCGGCCTCGGGGTTGGTGCGAAGCACGGCCAGGGAACGAATGACCGTGGACAGCGCCTTGGCGTGTGATGCAGATCCGTCCCACGCAGCCTGTATCGCCTCAACGAGCTCAGCGTTCTCCCGAACGGCATCCGCCGTGACGCCGACGGAGAACCGTTCGACGTACAGGCACACCTCCTCCATCAGCCTGGACTGGCGGATGCCCTGGCCGGAAAGGATCCGGCTCACCTGCGACTGGCTCGCGCCGACGGCCTCGGCGATCTTGGCCTGGGTGATTCCATGCTCCCTGCAGATTTCACCTGCCCTGAGAGCGCGAGCGACGGTCGCGGCATCGTTCATGCACTAAGCATATCATGATGCATATATGCATACTGTCATCTCTCAGGCGAGCGGAGGCTCCTGCTGGAGCAAATCCGCCTTGCTGCCGGCCCGACGACGCCCAAGTGCCCGTTCAATCGCTTGCTGCGTCAGCGGCAGTCGGTTGAGCACCGCGAGCTTAGGTTTC
>CAZMIS010000666.1:0-2046 GCA_964566325.1 uncultured Anaerolineales bacterium | reverse complement strand
GATTTCCCTCGGCGCTCATGCGCACTCACCCCCCGGACCGGCAGGGCGTTACTGGCCCAGCCGCGCCAGCAAAGCAACTGTCGCCTCCACCACCTGCGCCTGCTGTGCCGCGCGGCTGATACTGGCAACGCCGTCGCCGCCCTGCGGACCATACCATCCCATCTGGGCATGGTTGCCACCTTCAACCGCTATGAACTGCGTGCCGGACGGCAGCAGCGGCCGGGAGGCATCGATCTTGTCGCCGGTTGCCAGGCCGTCCGCGTCGCCATAAATGGAGACCACCGCTAACTCACGACCGGCCAGGCTGTTGTTGCCCGCCGGATAGGCCGCCCACAGAACCAGCCCCTGCACGGCATCGGGGTCGGTGTAGGCGAAGCTGGCTGCCATCGCGCCGCCCAGGCTGTGCCCGCCGATCGCCCACCGCTCAATTTCCGGATGGGCGGCGATCACCGCCTCGGCCGCTGCCGGCTTGAACACCGCCAGGTTGAACGGCGCCGGCGTGATGACGACCAGGTAGCCTTGCGCAGCGATGGCGCGCGCCTCGGGCGCGTAGCTGCGGGCATCCACCCGGCCGCCGGGGTAGAAGATAAACCCGGTCGTCGGTTGGACGCTGGCCGGCGCAAAGGCCAGCCACGGCGCGGTCGTGACCTGCACCGCGGCATCAGACTGCAACGCGGCGACCGCCTCCGGCATGGGGCCCAAGGGCGTGTAGGCCCAGGCCGTGAAGCCGGCAAATGCCAGAAGCAGGACGACGAGCAGGATCAGAAGAACGCGCTTCACGATGCGCATTTTTAGCCCTCAGCGGCCAGCGCCGGATCGGGGCGTACGATCAGCCGAAGCCAGGCCAGCACCGTCACCCCGGCCATGATGGCTGCGGCCAACACACCGGGCGCCCACGTGCCGATCGCGCCCAGCAGCCAGCCGCCGACCGAAGGCGAGACCACGCGCGACAGGCTCTCGAGTGCGCCGGCGGTCCCCAGGGCGCCGCCCACCTCATGCGGCGGCACCGACCGGGTGATCGCACTGTTGATGACGGTGTTGAGCACGCCTGTGGAGAAGGCGAGCGGGATCAGCACCACCAGCAGCACGGGCACGCTCGGCGTGAAGGCCCAGGCGAGCAGGGCCAGCCCCTGAATCACCACGCCCCAGGCGATAAGCTTCGCCTCGCTGTAACGCTTGGTCAGTTGGCCGATGAGGCCACCCTGCACGATCACGGACAGCAGCCCCACGTAGGCGAGCAGATACGAGGTGGTCTGCGCGTTCAGGCTCAGGCGATCCTTGGCCCACAGCGTGAACATGGTCTGGAATAGCGCCGCGGCCAGGGCGTAGAAGAGGCGGATGGTCATCAGCGGGCCGACGCGAGGCTTGTTCAACTCCGCGATCATGCCCGTGATGCTGATCAGCGCCCGCTTCCCCTGCTTGGCCAGCTCCGCCTTGCGCTCTGCGGTCAGCGATTCGGGCAACACGGCGATCACGCCGATCAGGTTCAGCGTTGCCAAACCGGCCGCAGCGAACGCCGGCACAGCGTAGCCCCAGCGGCTCAGCACCCCGCCGATGGCCGGCCCCAGGATAAAGCCCAGCCCGAACGCTGCACCGATGAGGCCCAGCCCTTTGGCCCGATTCTGCGCGTCGGTGACGTCGGCGATATAGGCCTGGGCGACCGTGATGTTGCCGCCCGTTATGCCGCTCAACATACGCGCGATGAACATGACGCCCAGGATCGCACCGCTCTGCAGCGCCGTTAGTTGGTCAGGGGTCGGGTTGTCCAGCACGAAGGAGGAGAACGCCTTGCCCAACGGCTCGGCCAGCCCCAACAGCAGGAAGCCCAGCGCGGTGCCCGCGATGCTCAGGATCAGGATCGGCCGGCGGCCGAAGCGGTCGGACAGGCGGCCCATCAGGGGCGCGCCGATGAACTGCGCCGCGGCATAGGATGCGACCAGCAGGCCGATCAGGAACTCGCTGGCGCCGTATTGCCCGGCGAAGTAGGGCAGAAGCGGCAAGATCAGGCCGAAGCCCAGCAGATCGAGGAAGACGACCAGAAAGATG
>CAZMIS010000665.1:0-2046 GCA_964566325.1 uncultured Anaerolineales bacterium | reverse complement strand
TATTCGCGGCTGACCGTGAAGCCGCGACTCAGCGGCTTCAGCTCGGTCACGGGCAGATACGTCTTCAGGTGCGCGGTATAGTACATCTGGCCCGCGCCGGTCTGTCCGCTGCCGGCCGTGCGCCGGAGCACCAGGCCATTCGTCTCTTCGATCAGCAGTTGAGTGATGTCAGCCCGCAGCGTCGCAACGTTCTGCACCGTCTGCGGCGTGACGGTTCCCTGGCCGAGCTCAGATCCATTCAGGGCGACCTGCCAGTCGTAGTCCGCGGCCAGCTCACCGGTTGCGGCCATCCAGTCCGTCAGAGCGATGATGGCCCACGCGTTGTCCTGGGTGGTCCCCCAGTGGCTGGCCGTGCGTGCCGACATCAGCCAGCGCACCGTGTTGGGCCCGAGCGCCGACGCCGGGTCCAGCCTGGCCAGCGCATCGAGCACGATGGCGGTGGTCCGCGTGTCGGTGTTCATGTTCCAGTAATCGGTCGCCCGCTCCTCCCAGTGCGCGCCGGTGGCGCTGGCGATCGCCGCACCGCTGAGGTCGGCAAGAAGGGTGTCGATCCGTCCCTTTGCCGCGTCGTCGCCGATCAGGTCGAGCGCCAGCGCAAGATACGCCTTCGCATAGTTATCGAGCCGTTCGCGCACCTCGAACAGCGTACCGGCGCGGTTGGGCTCCTTCACCCCGGCTTCCGCCAGGGCGTAGACCATGAAGACCTGCTGATTCAGCTCCCAGTCCTTCAGATCGGCCGGAGCGCGCAGCATTCGGCGCAGATATGCCGCGCCGTTCATCAGCACCCGTTCATCCACGGTGAAGTCCGCCTGTCGAGCCCTCGCCAGGCCGAAGACGACATAAGAGGTGATCGTCGCATTGCTCTTGTCGTTGGCCCACCAGCCCCAGCCGCCGTCAATATGCTGTTTCGCATAGATACGCTGAAGCCCGACCCCCACCTGCTGCGGGAGCCTGGCGTCAAGGTCCGGCCGCTCGATCCCAAGCTTCTTGAGCGCACCGAACGTGACGACGTTCGGCAGGAAGCGGCTGAGGGTCTGCTCGACGCACTCATAGGGGTAGTGCTCCAGGTAGGTGAGCCCGCCCAGCATGCCGGCAGCCAGGCTTGGCTCGATCTGCACTTCCAGCTCGCCCCGGGTGGTGTCGATATTGCCCGGGAGGCGGACCAGCTCGAGCACGTCGCGATCGACGCCAACCTGTCCGCTCGTCCCCACGACCTCAGGTGAGGTGTAGCGTTCGACGGGCAGGGTGATCTGCACCGCGTCGCTGAGCTTCGCCGCCGTGGCCTCCGCCCGCATGTCCACCACGGCCTGTTCGACAGCGCCGAGGGCACGCGCGGACCAGACTGCTTTGTAGGTGCCGCCTGCCGGGATGGTAACGGTTTGCGCGGCGCCGCCCAGCAGCGTCAGGCCGGTGGCCGAGGCCGCGTAGGTCACGTCGAGATCGCGTGCCGTCGTATTGTGAATGACTGCCGAGATGTCGGCGCGATCGCCCGCAACGAAGAAGCGCGGCAGCACGGGGCGCACCAGAAGCTCTTTTGTCGCAAGGATGGCCGCGCTGGCCTGTCCGACCAGCGTGTCCCCGGTTGACGCACGGGCATCCATCACCCACGTGGTCAGGTTGTCGGGCAGCGTGACCTCGACGGTCGCCTTGCCCGCGGCGTCGGTCTGGACGGAGGCACGCCAGTACGCAATGTCCGGGAATTCCGTTCGGACCTCGGCGCCGCGTCCGTCCCCGCCGCCTCCGCCGCCCTTGCCGTCTGCCGCCAGTTGCGCGATCATCCGGTCGATGTTCAGCACCAGGGTCAGGCCAGTCTGGACGCCCAGCGTGCGCTGGCTATAGAAGCGATCGAGAATGGCGCCGGCCGGGTCTGTGGCCAGGGTTAACACCGCCTTATCGACCAGCGCGAGCGAGACGTCAGAAGGTACACCCTTGCCGCTCGCGTCCAGCGTCTGAATGTCCCAGCTGACCGCGGCACGGGGCGCGAACTGCGGCAGGGCCTCTCCCTCCGCGCTGTCCGGGGCCGCCTGGCCTCCGCGCGGGGTCACG
>CAZMIS010000664.1:0-2052 GCA_964566325.1 uncultured Anaerolineales bacterium | reverse complement strand
AGGAAGCGGCTCTTCAGGCGGTTCGCCTCCTCCGCCTGGCGCCAGGCGCGGCCGAGATCCTCCCGCAACAGCGCTCCTTCGATGGCGCTGCTGATCTGATTGCGCAGGGTTTCGCTGCCCGCCAGGGCTCCCTCGGTCAACTCGAGGAGCACGAAGCCGAATGCATGCTCGCGGAAGCAAAGCGGCAGCGCGAGCAGCGGCGGCATGCCGTTCTCCGACCAGAACGCGGGCGGGAGCAGGTCGGTGGCAGGAAACCGGATGCCTTCTTCGGGCAGAGCGATCCGGCCGGCCGCGGTGAAGGCCAGCATCAACCGTGCCCAACCAGCCGGCGCCGCAGGATCCGAATAGAGCGACAGGTAACAGCTCGTGACGCCTGCCCGGGGCAGTTCCTGCACCATCATCGCAAGCACACTGCGCAGGTCGGCCGCGGTGGCCATGCTCTGGCTCGCTTCGCTCAGATGGCGAGCGTCCCGCTCCACCTGGAAGCGCCGGTAGCGCTCGGCCTGAACGGCCGCCTCCGCGATCAGCACGCGCGCCTGCTGGAACAGATCCTCCGCGGCCTGCAGTCGGTCCGCTGCACACGGCTGCTGCAGGATCCACCGGCGCAGCGCAGACACTGCCGACTGCCAGGCCGCGGCATCCACACCGGCGGCCAGGGAAGAACGCAGGGCTTCGTCGAGCGTGCTCAGGAACATGCTCTGGCGGGCCTGCGCGGGGTCGTCACAGCAGCCCCTGGCGAGATCGCCGCAGAAGGCCTCACCGATGCCCGCGATCCATGCGGCGTCCAGGTCCTCGCCGATGCCGCTCAAGGCCTGGTGCAGGTCGACGCGTTGGTGCGCCAGCCCGGCCTGGCGCGGGGCTGCCGCTCCCGGCGTTGCGGCATCGGTCACGGCCGGTGAGAGGCAGCCGCACGACCGGCGAATCACCACGGTCAGCGGCAGCACGATCTGCTCGACCGCCTGCTCGCCGCGGATGTAGGCCACCAGGCGCTCCGTCGCACAGGCGCCCACGTTCTCGACCGGCTGCCGCACGGTCGTCAGCGACGGCACGATGGCCCGCCCTTCCTGGTCATCGTTGAAACCCACAACCGCCACGTCGTCGGGGATGCGGACGCCGCGCGCCATCAGCGCTTCCATGGCGCCACAGGTCATGTCGTCGCTGACCGAAAGCAGCGCCTGGAAATCCCGCCCTGGTTGCAGGCCGCGCTCATCCAGCAACAGACGGACCATCGCAGCGCCGTCCGCGCGCTCCCACCCTGTGTGCGTGGAGATCAACTCGGGATCGAGGGGAATGCCGCGCTCAGCGAGCACGTCTGTGTAGGCCTGATAGCGCAGCACTTCCTCGTAGGTGCCTGTGGGACCCCGGAGAAAGGCAATCCGCCGGTAACCGTGGGCGACGACCAGGTGGAGCACCGCTTCACGCATGCCCTGGTAGTTGTCCACCAGGACCGACGAGAACCCGGCGAGCGTGCGGCCGATGCTCACCAGCGGCAGAGGACGAAAACGGTCGCAGAAGGCCTGCATTGCGCCCGGCTGCACCAGCCAATCCAGGCAGCTCGACCAGACCAGCAGCCCATCCACAGACTGTGCGCTGACCAGATCGTACAGCGTGTTGCTCTTCCGCGACAGCTCGTCATCCGCCGACAGCACGCCACCGTCGAAGCAGATCGCGTCGACATCGTGTCGCCGGGCAGTCTCTGCGACGCTCAGCCAGGCTGTGCGGTGGAAGCTGCGATCCAGCCGGGAGATGAGAAGGCCGATTCTCGGGCGCCGCAGGCCAGTGATGACGAGCTCTGACACGAGACGGATTCCTCCAGAAGCCAGTAACAGTGCCATACTAGCAGATCGAGGTGAGGCTGTAAAGGCTGCCTCACCGAGACGAACTGCACTCGCCTCGCGTGGACAACCGTTCGCAGACCGATGTTCAGAAGCACATCAAACCAAAAACGCCCGGAGGGCAGGGATGCTGCCTCCGGGCGTGCCAGATGCGGGTTGAAATAGGGCCGCCCTGCGGTGACCGCAGCGTAGCCCGGCGCCAGCTACGCGGCCATCT
>CAZMIS010000663.1:0-2065 GCA_964566325.1 uncultured Anaerolineales bacterium | reverse complement strand
GCCGCCGGTCTGAACGGCCTTGAATGGCTTGCCCTTCGGGATGCCGCCGCCCACGTCGAAGATGATCTCGCGGATCGTGATGCCCATCGGCACTTCGATCAGGCCGGTGTTGTTGATCTTGCCGGTCAGGGCGAAGATCGCGGTGCCCGGGGACTTCTCCGGCCCGATGGCCTTGAACCAGTCCGCTCCGCGCAGCAGGATCTGGGGCGACATGGCGTACGACTTGACGTTGTTGACGTTCGACGGCTTCGCCCAGAGCCCGGCCACCGCGGGGAACGGCGGCCGCGGCCGCGGCTCGCCCCGTTTGCCCTCGATGGAGGCCATCAACGCGGTTTCCTCGCCACAGACGAACGCGCCCGCGCCTTCCTTCACCTTCAGGTAGAAGGAGAAGTCAGAGCCGAGGATGTTCTCGCCCAGAAGGCCGTATTCGTGCGCCTGCGCAATGGCGGTCTTGAGTCGTTGGATCGCCAGCGGATACTCGGCGCGGCAGTAAACGTATCCCTCATGCGCACCCATGGCATAGCCGGCGATCGTCATGCCTTCCATCACGCTGTGCGGATCGCCTTCGAGGATCGAGCGATCCATGAAGGCTCCGGGATCACCCTCGTCCGCGTTGCAGATGACATACTTGGGTTGGTTCTGGCTGCGCCGGGCGAACTCCCACTTCAACCCGGTAAGGAACCCGGCGCCGCCGCGACCGCGCAGGCCCGAGTCCTTCATCTCGCGCAGCACATCTTCCGGCGACATGCTTGACAGCACCTTGCCGAGCGCGGCATAACCGTCACGCGCGATGTACTCGTCGATGCTCTCAGGGTCGATCATGCCGCAGTTGCGCAGCGCAATCCGTATCTGCTTCCCGTAGAACGGGATGTCGTGGTAGAACGGCAGCGCCTTGTGTTGCGTCGGCTCCTGGTAGGCCAGGCGCTGCACCTGGCGGCCCTTCAGCAGCGTTTCCTCGACGATCTCGGGCACGTCGCTCGTCTGCACCTGGCAGTACAGGATGCCTTCGGGATAGACCATCATCACGGGGCCCATGGAGCAGAAGCCGCGACAGCCGGTGTGGACAACGCGGACCTCATTACCCAGGCCGCGCCGTGCGACCTCCGCCTGCATCTCCTGCAGCACTTCCTCTGACCCGGAAGAATGACAACCGGTGCCGCCGCAAATGAGTACTTCAGCGCGCAGCAGTGCGTCAGGGTTGAACTCCGGGCTCATTACAAGGTTACTGTCCATACGTATTCCTTATGCTCCTGGCAGCCTCGTCCGATCGGGCACGCACCGGAGGCTGCACCAGCCGAAGGTTAAAAATCTCTGTAGACGACTTCTTCGTAGGTCCGCTCGAGCACGTACTTGTGCCGCAGTTCCTCGGTAGCCAACATTTCGAAGAGATTCGCCGTCAGCTTGTCTTCCACCAGCTCCGCCATCGCGGTGTAGAACTCGTGCGCCGTCTTCTCGCGCTGTGCCGCAAAGAGCAGGACGTCCTGGTAATCCGCGTCCGGGTCCAGCGACCCACCCACGAGATGATCGCTCAATCGCAGGTCGGGAACGGGTTCCGACTTCGAGCGCCGGATCGCCCACCGCACATTGCCGGACACGATGTCTTCCAGGCGGGCCTTGTGCCCGCGCTCCTGCGCGGCGAGTTCCAACAGCCGCTGGCGGACTGCGTCGTCCTTGACGGTCTGGGCGGCATTCGAGTACAGATTCATCGCCTCCACCTCGAGCTGGATGGCTCGCTGGAGGACCGCGTCAATGCTGTCAAACTGCTCCATGATCTGCTCCCTATCCATTCTTTTCCATACGGCCGATCACCCACTCCTCAACCGGCCGGCCATTGACAAGATGCTCTTCGATGAGCCTGGGCACCATATCGGGGCGGATATTCGCGTACGAGATCCTCGGGCGTCCCGCCTGCTCGATGTCGACCAGCGGCTCCTTGACGCATTGGCCAATGCAACCCACCGTCGTGACGTGTGCGTCGATGTTGCGGCTGGCCAGCTCGGCCAGGATCGCGTGCATCGTATCTCGGGCTCCGGCTGCAATGCCGCACGTTCCCATGCCAACAACG
>CAZMIS010000662.1:0-2067 GCA_964566325.1 uncultured Anaerolineales bacterium | reverse complement strand
GGTGCGCGTGCAGCCGCCGATGGGGGATGCGTTCCGGGCCGACACGCTGCAGACGGGCGCCGGCTGGCGCTTTGACCTGGCCGCGACGGAGCCAGGGCGCTACGAGCTGTGGGTGGACGCCGAAGACGCGGCCGGCAACCGCGCCAGCGCGGGGCCGTTTGTGGTGGATGTCACCTGCCTGGACGCGGCGCCCGTGGTGACTGCGGTGACGGCCGAGCCGTCGCCGGCCGATTCCCTCTCCGTGACGCTCAGCGTCCGGCTCAGCAATGCCGGCGCAGAGCCGCTGCCCGCAGGCCTTCCGCTCACGTTCCACGCCCGCAACGCGGCCGTGGCCACGCTCACCACGCCTGAGAGCCTGGCGCCCGGCGACAACGTCGACCTTGCGTTCGACTGGAGCCCGGCCGTGGCCGGGGACTGGGATGTGGTTGCGACGCCCAATGATGGCCAGAGATCGCTGGGCGACGCGGTGCTCTGCCGCGTCCCTGCCGCAGCGCATTTCACCGTCGATCTTGCGGACGTGCCGCTCTATGCGGCCTGGAACCTGGTGGCGCCACCGGTGCAGCCCGATAACGGGGACATCCGGGTCGTGCAGCGGCCGATCCAGGGCAGTTACGCTGCGATCCTGGGCTACGACGGCGGGCTGCAGTGGTACGATCCCCTCGAGCCAGAAGCCGGCGGCCTGAACACTGTCGCGACGGGTCGGGGCTACTGGATCCGCGAGACACTGGCCCCAGCACCGCCTGACCCCGAAGAACCCTGGCAGGTGAGGCCGGTGGCCGCCATACGCTTCGTTGGCCAGCGCGCACCTACGGATCAGCCGCTCTCGCTGGCCGCGGGCTGGAACCTGGTCGGGTATCTGCCTGGGGTCTCCCTGCCCATCACCGAAGCGCTCCGGAGCATCGAGGGCTCGTACGCCGCGGTGCTGGGCTTCGACCGCACCGGCACGGCGTACTACCCTGGCCTGGAGGATGGCCATAACACGCTCGCCGAGCTGAGGCCGGCTGCCGGCTACTGGATCCGCGCGACGCAGCCGATCACGTTGCAGTTCCCCTTCACGGCGAACCTGAGCGCGACGCCGACCGCACGGCTCACGGACACCCTGTCGCTGCGCGAACGGTTGGCCGAGATCAGGGCGGCGGAGCAGGCGGCCGGGGTGCAGCTGACCTACACCTGGACCAACCTCTACGGCGAGGTCTACCTTCCGGACGGCAGTCCGGCGCCCATCAGCACGACGCTGACCGCGCTCGCGAACGGCCTGCCGTGCGGCGCGACGTTCGTGACCGAGGCCGGCCGCTTCGGGCTGCTGGCCTGCTATGGCGACGATGAGACGACCACAGAAATCGACGGCGCCCGGCCGGGCGATGCCATCACCCTGCAGATGGGCGGCACGCCGCTCACCTTGCAAGGGCTCGGATTCAACGGGCAGCCGGTTCCGGCCGGGCAGGCGGTGACCTGGACCGCGCTGGGCGATCGCTGGGAGGTGGTCGCCGGCCCTGCGCACGACGTCCATCCCTCATCGCCCAGGGTCTGGCTGCCGCTGATCGTGCGTTAGCTGCCGGCCGTGCGGCGCGCACAAACAGAGGGGCTGCCCGGAACGATGCTCCAGGCAGCCCCTCTGCGCGTCTGCTGTGATCGGCGTTAGCCGACGGTCACGGTCGCGGTGAGCGGGGTGTTCTCGCTGGAGTTCCCCACGGCCACGGTGTACGTGCCGGGCCTGACGACGAATCCGCGCGTGCAGTAGTCCCACACGGACAGCGGATGGTTGGTAGCGGCCGGATCGATGATGATGCTGACTCGTTCCGACTGGCCCGGCGCCAGGTGGACCTTTTTGAAGCCGACGAGCCGTTTCGGCGGCTGGCCCTCCACCGGGATGCCCAGGTAGACCTGCCCCACCTCGGCCCCAGCGACCTGGCCCGTGTTCTTCACGGTGAATGCCACGGTGATCGGCTGCGCGCCGTCATTCTCAGCAGGGGATACGGCCAGGTCGGACAACTCGAACGTGGTGTACGACAGGCCGAAGCCGAACGGGAAGAGCGGCTGGATGCCCTGGGCCTGGAACCAGCGGTA
>CAZMIS010000661.1:0-2069 GCA_964566325.1 uncultured Anaerolineales bacterium | reverse complement strand
GGTCGAAGCGCCGCACCTGCCAGCGCCGGATGTTGATGACCGTGCCTTCCGGCGACAGCGGCGGCGTCAGCGCGGTGAAACGCTCCCCGCCGGCGAGATCCACCAAGACCACCGGATACTGCGGCGAGAGCATGCGACCGGCGCGCGTGTCGGCGACGTAGGCCGCGACACGGTAGAAGTGCTCGTCCGGCGCCAACTGCCCCAGCGCCTCCACGCGGCCGCTACGCTCAATGAATACCATGCCCTGGGGCCGCACCATCACCTCTTCTACACCCGGATCCTCCAGCAGCGGCTGCAGCACGCCGACGCCGACCAGCATGCGGGCGAACCGACCGGCGATCTCCGGGATGCTGGTCTCACCGCCCGACCGTGGCAGGACGCCGGCGAGGATGCTGGCGATGCGCGCCCGAAAGGCGGGGAAGGCGGCCGCGTCCTCCCCGCGCGGGATCTCGAGGCCGCCTTCGATGATGGCCGCCTGCACCTGCGGCAGGAGGTAGTCGTGGTCGTTGAGCTGCGCTCTCACCCTGCTCCATCCTCGTCGTCATCGTCGCCGTCCGTTTCCCGGACCGCCTCCCAGGGGTAGTACCCGTTGACGATCTGATACAGATCAGCCTCGTTGCCTCCGCAATGGGCATCTGCATACAACTCGGCGAACGCCTGCATCAACGCGGCGCTCGGGAGCATCCGGATGAGCCGGACACAGCCGACATCCAGGAGCAGCGTGCGGCCCAACTGCATGCTGGTGGCCGGACACTCGATCTTCACCATCGGCCGGGCCGCGTAAAGTGTTTCACTGATCTCGCCGATGTAGGAGACCCCCTCGTCGGCATAGACGATCGCGTACATGAACCCTCCTCTTCTGGTTCACCAATAACGGCGCCAAACCACCAGCGCCACGGTGTGCTGGTCATTCTGCGGCAGCGTCACCGTCACGGGCTGACCACGGCCCGCGATGCTGACCGTGAACTCCCCCTCGGTGGCAGTGAACTCGCACCAACCATCCCCCTTGGGCGCGCTGTCGCCAGGGCACGTCACCGCGCCGCCTGGCCAGGAGAAGGTCAGGCCAGCGGCCAGCCCCGTCCCGTCCGCGGCCACAGCCCGCGCCCGCACGTAGTTGAGCTTCTTGTCCCCCGGTTCATTGCGATACTCGACCGGCGCAGCTCGGAAGTCCAGGCCGGTTGCGTCGGAGAGGCTGCGTGGCGTCGGCGTCGGCTTGGGCGGCGCAGCCCGCGGCGGCAGGCGGCTCACGTCCACGCCTTGGACGTCCACCAGTTCAGCCCACACCCAGCCCAGATCGTCACGCACACCGTCTTTGCCGCCAGCCACGCAGCAGACCACGAGCCACTGCTTGCTCTCATCCCGACCCACCGGCTCCAACTTCTCGCCGGCGACCACGCGTCCCAGCACGGCGTACTCCATGCCCGGCCCCTCGCGTACATTGAGGCCGGTCGCCTGCCCAGGCTTGACCACGACTGACGGGGCGCGCGTAGGCGCAGCCGTGGGCCACGGCGTCGGCGGCACCGGCGGCGCAGCCGTTGGCGTGGGGGACGGAGTGGGCGTCGGTGAGGGCGTGAGCGCCAGGAGCAGCGCCGCCTTGTCCGGGGACGCTGCGGCTGGTGTGGCGACCGGCGCCAGGGCCGCGTCATCCCGTATCAACGGTGAGAGGGTCAACCACAGATCGTACACGTTGCCCAGCTCGCCCATGAGCTGCACCAGCGTTGGCGCTAACGCCTGGGAGACCTCCACCGTCACCACACTGATAGTTCCGGAGGCCGGGCTGCTCGTGGGCGCTGCTTCACTCTCACCGCCGGCCAGCCCGAGCGCGGGCGGCTGCGCCACCTGGCCGCCCTGGCTGGCGCGCACGGCCAGCACCCGCAGGTCACGCGCGACGAGCTCCACGCCCGCGCCCCTGAGCGCCAGGAGTGTCTGCGCATCCAGGTCGCGTGGTGGTTGCGCCTTGGCGATGCGCCAGACGTCCACCCGCTGCCCCGGCGCGATCAACCCACCGACGGCGCGCGGGGTGTCGAGCTTCAGCGCCACGGCGACGGCCTGGGCATCGGCCGAGAAGC
>CAZMIS010000660.1:0-2078 GCA_964566325.1 uncultured Anaerolineales bacterium | reverse complement strand
GGCCGCCTCAGACACCGCCTTCTCGGCCCAGGCAACAGCCTTCTCCCCGCGGCGCGCGGCCAGGTTCTTGATGTCGGCCACCAGGATGTTGGTCGCCTTGGCCTTCATCGTCTCGTCCAGGTCCGCACCTTCGCTGGCGACCGGGCTGGCCGCGCCGATGCTGCTGCCGGGCGCCATCGCGGCGAGGTGGCCGGCCAGGGTGATGAACGTGCCGGCGGAGCCCGCGTGCGCGCCGCTCGGCGCGACGTATACGATGACCGGCACGCGCGCGGAGGTGATCCGCTGCGTGATGCCCTTGGTGATATCGACCGAGCCGCCGGGCGTGTCCAGCTCGATGATGAGCGCTGACGCGCCCTCGGCCTCGGCCTGGGCCACGGCGCGATCGATGTACGCGGCCAGCACGGGCGTCACCGGCCCGTTGAACACCGCAAGCTTAACCGCACCACCGTCCGCCGCGTGCACCGGCGACCCTGCCAGCAACGTCACGGCCAGAAGAAGCAGAAATAGATGTGTATATAAACGTTTCATTGCATTGACTCCCGCGCGATCATAACATACACTACACCCCGAGGTCAACGCATAGCAGCCATGGCGTATATCATCGACGGACACAATCTCATCGGCGCCCTGACGGGCGTTCTGCCCGGCATCGAGTTGGGGCAGCCAGACGACGAAGCACGCCTGATCGACCTGCTGCTCTCCCATCGTGCGCAGGGCGCGGGCGAGATGATCGTCTTCTTCGACAGCAGCCCCCTCGGCTGGACAGCGGGTGCGTCTGGCCCACAGCGCGCGGCCGCCCGGCCCGGAATGGAGATCCACTACGCGACCCCCGGCAGCAGCGCGGACGACGCGATCGTCGAGTACGTGCGCGGCCGGAACGAGCCGGGCCAATACGCGGTCGTGACGAACGACCAGGAACTGTCCGCGCGGGTCCGCGCGCTGGGTGCGAGCGTGCTGCCCTCGACTGAGTTCGCCGCCCAAATGATGCGACGCTCGCGCACCAGGCGCGCCCGCACGCACACCGCGGAGGCGCCAGCGCCGAACCCGCGGGACCCCGCCTACGCCGACCTCTACGCTGAGTTCCTGGCCGCGGAGAAGCTCCGCCAGGAGTCGGCCAACGCAACATCGGTCAGCATCACGACGTGGATCGAGCGGCTCTATTTCGGAGATCCCCAGCTTCAGGTGCGCGCCGCGCGCTGGTTGGGGCAGAGCCGCGATGCAGCCGCCGCGGCGCCGCTGCACGACGCGCTCACGCACAGCGATGCCGCGGTGCGCGCGGAGGCTGCGCTGGCCCTGGGCACCCTGCGCAGGGGTGAGTCGGCGGGCACTCTGTGCGATGTTCTGGCAGGGGACGGCAACAGCATGGTGCGCGAGGCCGCCGCGCAGGCGCTGGGGAGCATCGGCGGAGCACGTGCAGTCAGGGCGCTCGAGGCGGCCGCGCAGGGCGACGCCAAGGGCAAGGTGCGCAAGGCCGCGGAGGCGAGCCTGGCCGCGATCCGCGCCCGCCGGACCGCCAGCCGGCCGTAGGGGCCGGACCGCCGGGGCCGTGGGGCGCGGACTGACTGCATCGCGAAGGCTGCGGCGACCTCAGCGCTGTACGCGGCGCAGGATATTAAACGCCACGAAGGCGACCAATGCCGCAAGGATCAGGATCGCGGCCACGGGCTGCGCTGCCGCCAGGCCGAAGCCCTCGAATCGCTCGTACACCAACACCGGCACCACCTTGGGATGGTAGGCCAGGATCACCACGGCGCCGAACTCGCTCACCCCGCGCGCCCACATCATCAACGCGCCGCTGAGCACGCCGGGCCACGCCAGCGGCAGCGCCACGCTGCGAAAGGCCTGCCAATGGGAGGCGCCGTCGGCCAGCGCGGCCAGCTCGTATTCCTCCTCCACCGCAGCGAAGGCATCGCGGGCCGCGGTCACCAGGAACGGCAGGCCAACGAACGCCATCGCGACCACGATGCCGGGGAGGCTATCGGTGAAGGTCAGTCCAAGGCGTCCCAGCGGCGCGCCCAGAAACCCGCGGCGACCGAACACCAGCAGCAGTGCGATGCCTGCCGCGGTGTGGGGGATGA
>CAZMIS010000659.1:0-2081 GCA_964566325.1 uncultured Anaerolineales bacterium | reverse complement strand
CGGGCGAATGGTGGATCACCATCTTCCCGGGCCTCGTGCTGGTGATGATCTCGCTCTCGATCAACCTGCTGGGCGACTGGCTGCGCGACGCGATGAACCCGAGGTTGCGATGAGCGCGCCCTTCGCCGAGCCGTCTCAAGAAGGGCGCTCCCCCCCGGGGGGCATGGGGGCCCGACATCCTTTGCTGGAAGTGCGCAACCTGAGCGTCGACTTCCCGACGCGCCGCGGTACCTTGCTCGCCATCGACGATGTCTCGTTCGACATCGCTCCGGGTGAGGTGCTCGGCGTGGTCGGCGAGTCCGGTGCCGGCAAGTCGCTCACGGGCGCGGCCATCATCGGCCTGCTCGAGCCGCCCGGGCGCGTCGCCGGCGGCGAAATCCTGCTGGAGGGCCGGCGCATCGACAAGCTCCCGCACGAAGAGATGCGCAAGCTGCGCGGCCGCCACATCGGTGCCATCTTCCAGGACCCGCTGACCTCGCTGAACCCGCTGTACACCGTGGGCCGGCAACTCGTCGAGACGATCCGCACCCATCTGCCGCTGAGCGAGAAGCAGGCGTGCGATCGCGCGATCGCGCTGCTGGCCGACACCGGCATCCCGGCGCCCGAGGCGCGCTTCGACCAGTACCCGCACCAGTTCTCGGGCGGCATGCGCCAGCGCGTGGTGATCGCGCTGGCCCTGGCCGCCGAGCCCAAGCTGATCGTCGCCGACGAGCCGACGACGGCGCTGGACGTATCGATCCAGGCGCAGATCATCGCGCTGCTGAAGAAGGTGTGCCGCGAGCACGGTGCCGCAGTGATGCTCGTCACGCACGACATGGGCGTGATCGCCGAGACCTGCGACCGCGTCGCCGTGATGTACGCCGGACGCATCGTCGAGATCGGCCCGGTTGCCGACGTGATTCATCGGCCGGCGCATCCCTATACCGTCGGCCTGATGGGTTCCATCCCGGCGATGGACGAAGACCGCGAGCGCCTGCTGCAGATCGATGGCGCCATGCCGCGACTGAATGCCATTCCGGCAGGCTGTGCGTTCAATCCGCGCTGTCCCAGGGTGTTCGACCGGTGCCGTGTGGAGCGCCCCGATCTTGTCGAGGCAGGGGCCACGCGCGCGGCCTGCTGGTTGCTCGCCGGCCACGCGGCGACGACACCATGAACAAGCCGCTCGTCGAGGTGCAGGACCTGGCCAAGACCTTCGAGGTCTCGGCGCCCTGGCTCAACCGCGTGGTCGAGGGCAAGCCGAGGCAGTTCGTCCATGCGGTCGATGGCGTGAGCTTCGACATCGGACGCGGCCGAACGCTGGCGCTGGTGGGCGAATCGGGCTGCGGCAAGAGCACCGTGGCGCGGCTGCTCGTCGGCCTGTACGCGCCCACGCGGGGCACGATCCGCTTCGACGGGCAGGACACACGGGCGGTTTTCGCCTCGGCCGGCGGGCAGGCGCTGCACCGGCGCATGCAGATGATCTTCCAGGATCCGTTCGCGAGCCTGAACCCGCGCTGGAAGGTGCTCGACATCGTCGCCGAGCCGCTGCGAGAGCATGGGCTCGTCCAGGGCAAAGCCGCCGTGCAGTCGCGCGTGGGCGAACTGCTGATGTCGGTCGGGCTCGCGGCGGCTGATGCGCTGAAGTTCCCGCACCAGTTCTCCGGGGGGCAGCGGCAGCGCATCTCGATCGCGCGCGCTCTGGCCACGCAGCCGGAGTTCCTCGTCTGCGACGAGCCGACCTCGGCGCTCGACGTGTCGGTGCAGGCGCAGGTGCTCAACATCATGAAGGACCTGCAGCAGCGCCATGGCCTGACCTACCTGTTCATCTCGCACAACCTGGCCGTCGTGCGGCACGTGGCCGACGAGGTCGGCGTGATGTACCTGGGCCGGCTGGTCGAGGTGGCGCCCAAGGCAGAGTTGTTCGCCCGGCCGCGCCACCCCTACACGCGCATGCTGCTCGATGCGATCCCGGACATCGGCATGAGCGGGCGCGCTCGCACGCCGGTGCAGGGCGAGGTGCCCAATCCGCTGGAGCCGCCGAGCGGCTGTTCCTTTCATCCGCGCTGCCCGCACGCCAACGAGCGCTGCCGCAGCGAGCGGCC
>CAZMIS010000658.1:0-2090 GCA_964566325.1 uncultured Anaerolineales bacterium | reverse complement strand
CTCCGCCTGGGCTTCGGGGTCCGGCCGCCCCACGTGAACCACAGCGGCCTCCGCTTCACGTTGGTCTTCGGTCCGCCGCCGGACCCATTTGACCTGTACATGGGGCTGGGCCAGGTGCGCGACCTGCGGCGCAGCGCAGCCGAAGCGATCGTCGCCGCGCGCAGCGACGGCCCGTTCGGAGGTCTGCGCGACCTGCGCCAGCGCGTCGACCTGCAGCCGAAGGAAGTGGACCACCTGGTCCGTTGCGGCGCGCTCGACGGGCTCGGCAGCCGCCGCGGCCTGCTGGAGGAGGCCGGCGCGTTGTGGCGCCGGGGCGACATCGACCAGCTCGCCTTTGCGTTCGACGAAGGGGACGAGGTGCCGCCCGAATCGGAGGCTCAGCGCTGGGCGTGGGAGCAGGAGCTGCTCGGCCTGCCCGTGAGCGCGCTGAGCGATCCGCTCGCGCTGGTGCGTGACCGGCTGCCGCCGCACGTCCCCCTCGCGGAGGCGATGGGCAGCACGGGCCGGAGCCTGGTCGTCGCCGGTGTCCGGCTGCCCGGCTGGACGGGCGGGCCGGGCTTCTTCCTGGGTGATGGGAGGTCGCTGGTGCTTGCCCACACCCCGCGCGGGAGCAAGAATCCTCCCCCCTTCCAGCCGCTGCTGGTGCACGGCTGGTGGCATCTGGACGAATGGGGCTGGGGATGTCTCCAGGCCACGAAGGTCCAGATGCTTGACCAGCAACGCCAGCCTTAGATGTTTGTCTGCCGCAGAGCACTGAGTTTACGAACGCATCAGGAGGTCCAACCATGCAGGTCACATTGGTCCACGTGCACGTCAAGCCGGAGTACATCGAGGCGTTCAAGGCAGCGATCCTGGACAACGCGTCCAACAGCGTGCAGGAGCCGGGTGTCGCCCGGTTCGACGTCGTGCAGTCGGCCGACGACCCGGCGCGCTTCATCCTGATCGAGGCGTATCGAACGCCGTCCGCGCCGGCCGAACACCGGCTGACCGCACACTACCTGCGGTGGCGCGACGCGGTCGCGGACATGATGGCCGAGCCGCGCACCGCGCTACACTACGAGAGCGTCTTCCTGCCCGAGTAAAGGAGCACCGCATGCGCTTCGAGTTCGCCACCGCCCAGCGGATCCTCTTCGGTCCGGGGACGCTCGACGAGGCCGGCCCCGCGGCCGCGGCTTTCGGCCGCCGCGCACTGGTCGCGACCGGCGCGGACCCGGCGCGCGCTCGGCCCCTGCTGGACCGCCTGGCCGCGCGGGGCCTCGAAGCGACGACCTTCGGCGTCTCCGGCGAGCCCGCGACGGACCTGGTCGCGGAGGGTGCACGACTCGCCACGCGAGCCGGCGTCGACGTGGTCGTTGCCATCGGCGGCGGCAGCGTGCTCGACGCGGCGAAGGCGATCGCGGCCCTGGCGACCAACCGCGGCGAGCCGCTGGACTACCTGGAGGTGGTGGGCGCGGGCCGGTCGCTCTCCGTGCCCGCCCTCCCCGTCATCGCCATCCCCACCACCGCGGGCACGGGCTCGGAGGTCACGCGCAATGCCGTGCTCCTCTCGCCGCAGCATGCGGTCAAGGCCAGCCTGCGCAGCCCCACCATGCTGCCCCGTCTTGCCATCGTCGATCCCCTCCTGACTCTGTCCGTGCCGCGCGCGGTGACGGTTAGCACGGGCCTCGATGCGCTGACGCAGCTCATCGAGCCGCTCACCTCCGCCCGGGCCAACCCGATGACGGACGCACTGTGCCTCGAAGGGATCGGGCGGGTGGCCCGCTCGCTGCGCCGCGCGTGCGCGGACGGCAGCGATGTGGCCGCACGCGAGGACATGGCGCTGGCCAGTCTGTTCGGCGGCCTGGCACTCGCCAACGCCGGCCTGGGAGCCGCGCACGGCTTCGCAGGCCCGATCGGCGGCGCCTTCGGCGCGCCGCACGGCGCGGTCTGCGCCGCGCTCCTCCCCCATGTCATGACGGCCAACCGCGCCGCGCTGGCGGCCCGGCAGCCGGACAGCCCTGTCCTCGGCCGCTACGATGAGATCGCGCGCCGTCTGACCGGCAGCGATGCGGCCCTCGCCGCCGAAGGCGTCAGCTGGATCACCGGGCTGA
>CAZMIS010000657.1:0-2092 GCA_964566325.1 uncultured Anaerolineales bacterium | reverse complement strand
TCCATCATCTCCCACGACCGGTTCGAGTCTGCACCGGATTATAGCATCTGCGGCGCCCCACCTTCAAGCCGCGGCCGCAACGCAAAGGGGCCTGCGCCCCCCCGGGGGGCACAGGCCCCATGCGCCAGCCAGAGAAAGATCAGCGCGTCACGCTGGCTTCGTTCGAGCAGACGGTCGTCCCCTGGTTGCACACCTTGTACGTGTACGTACCCACCGTCTTCAGCTTGTCGCTGTGAAGCCCGTCGTTCGGCGTCGTAACGAGCTTAGACCCGTTCCGATAGATTTCCACATAGCTGGCCGTTGCGCCGTTCCAGCGCAGATCTGCGTAGACGCTGCGCCCCGCCACGCGACGGGTGGCCGTCAGCGCGATGTCCCCGGGAACGGGCGTCTCAGTCGGCACAGGCGTCTCGGTCGGAACCACGGTCGGCGGCGTGGCGGTCGGCGCTGTCCCGCCGAACAGCGAGTAGAGCAGCAGGTTGGGTGAACCGGTGCCCTGGTTGATCACGACGCCCGTCGTGGCGTTGCCGACCAGCGCGCTGGCCACGGCCGCCGGCGAGGCGCTGGGGTTCGCCTGCAGATAGAGCGCAGCCGCACCGGCCACGTGCGGCGTCGCCATGCTGGTGCCGCTGATGGTGTTGGTCGCGGTGGTGCCCGTATACCAGGCCGAGGTGATGGATGAGCCCGGTGCGAAGATGTCGAGACACGAACCGTAGTTGGAGTAGTAGGCGCGGGTGTCACTGCTGTCGGTCGCGCCAACGGTGATCGCCGATGCCACGCGGGCAGGCGAGTAGTTGCAGGCATTCTTGTTGCTGTTGCCCGCGGCGATGGCATAGATGACGCCGTCCGCGATGGAGTTGGCCACTGCCGTGTCCAATGCGGTGTCAAGGCCGCCGCCCAGGCTCATGTTCGCCACTGCCGGCTGCCCGGCCTGGTGGTTGGAGGTCACCCAGTTGACGCCTGCGACCACGCCCGAAGTCGTGCCGGAGCCGCTGCAATCCAGCACGCGCACGGCCACCAGGTTGACGCCCTTGGCCACGCCGTAGGTGCTGCCGCCCACGGTGCCCGCGACGTGCGTTCCGTGCCCGTTGCAGTCATCCGCCGTGCCGCCATCGACCGCGTCGTAGCCGGAGACCGCGCGACCGCCGAACTGAGTGTGACTGAAAAGGATGCCGGTATCGATGATGTACGCGGTGACGCCTGCACCGGTATAGTCATAGTTGTACGTGCTGTTAAGCGGCAGAGCCCGCTGATCGATCCGGTCCAGGCCCCAGGTAGCGCCCGTCTGCGTGGTGTCGAGGGTGACGACCGAGTCGACCTGGACATAGTCGACGTGGGGATTGCGCCGCAGTGCTTCGACCGCACGCGCTGAAAGGGGTGCGGCAAAACCGTTGAGCGCCGCATCGTAGCGATAGACGGCCGAGGCGCCGCCGAGGCGGGACACCTCCGGAGCGAGCGCATGGGCATCGGCCGACGTATCCTGCAGCGCGGCTTCCATGGCCGCATCAACTGCACCAGGCGCAGCCGCGTCCTTGAAGACGACGATGTAGCGCCCCGGCAGGGCCTGAGGTGCGTCCTGCCCGAGCAGGGGCGCCATGGGGCCTTCCGGAGCCGCCAGCGCGGGGCTGATTGCAGCCAGCGCCAGGAGCAAGACGAGCGTTACGAACCACACGTTCCGACGTTGCATCGAGGACCTCCCTTTGGGGAATGAGGATGGTTGCCGCTGGCCGTTGCCAGCGACGGTGGACAGTTGCCTGCTCCATGAGCACCATCGGTCATGACGTGCACCGGCTTGCCGTGCGGCGCATTATATACCGGACGGCGCACGCGTCAAATGTCAAAAAAGGGGGTGGGGCCTGCGTTTCGCGCGGCGCCGGGCGCGTTCTCAGCGGTCCAGGTGGTCGGGGGTGAAGGCGTCGGGCAGGAGGTCGCCGATGGTGTAGACCCGGCGCTGGCCGGCCTCGTCGGCCACGATGACGGTCATGGCCGGCCCAAATTCGGCGAGCACCTGGCGGCACGCGCCGCACGGCGTCACGCCGTTCTCCGTCACCACCGCGATCGCGTCGAAACGCCGGGCGCCCTCCGCGACGGCATG
>CAZMIS010000656.1:0-2096 GCA_964566325.1 uncultured Anaerolineales bacterium | reverse complement strand
CAACCAGGAGATGCTGAAGATCGACACGCGCAACATCCTCTTCATCTGCGGCGGGGCCTTCTCCAAGCTGGAGGACATCATCGGCGAGCGCGTCGGGGTCAAGGGCCGCGTCGGCTTTCACACCAGCGGCGACGCGCCGCTCAGCAAGGAATTGCAGACCGCGGCGAACCTGCAGCACGTGACGGCCGACGACCTGCTCAAGTTCGGGATGATCCCCGAGTTCGTCGGCCGGCTCCCGGTGACGGTCAGCGTGGAGCCGCTCGACGAGGACGCGCTGGTGGCCGTGTTGACCGAGCCCAAGAACGCGGTCGTCAAGCAGTTCGCCCGGCTCTTCGAGCTCGACAAGGTGGAGTTGATCTTCACGCCCGAGGCGCTGCGCGCAGCCGCGCGGGAGGCCATGAAGCTCAAGACGGGTGCGCGCGGGCTGCGGACCATCATCGAGGGCGTGCTGCTCGACGTGATGTACGAGATCCCCTCGCACCCCGAGGTGGAGAAGTGCGTTGTGAACGCGGAGTGCATCACGCGCAGCGCGCTCCCGCTCCTCCTCGCCGCGGATGGACAGGCCATCGCGTGGGGTGACGCGTTTACCAAGAAATCTGCCTGACCGGCGGCCCCGCCGCCCGTTTGACGATCCGGAGCCCGCGCAAGCGGGCTCTTTCATTGTGCCGCCTCGCCGTTGCTCGAGCCCCTTTTCGATATTTGACATCCTCACCTCTCCTCGTTATACTCACAGCATCTTTATAGTAACTGTAAACTTATAGCAGGTGAAACACCATGACACTCTCCCTGCGTGACGTGAAACGATCGCTGACCGAGCAGACCATCGTCGAAAAGGCGTCGGCCCTGTTTCAGCAGCACGGCTTCGCCCAGGTCTCGGTGCGCCAGATCGCCAAGGCCGCGGTCGTGAGCGAGAAGACGGTCTTCAACTACTTCCCCTATAAGGAGTTGATCGTCCTCGCCGGCGCCCAACCTGCCCTCTCCGAACTGATGGACGCCATCCAGAGGGAGATCGACAACATCGCCGAACCGCAGGAAACGCTGCGCCGGTTCGGGACCGACCTGGCCGAATGGTGCACGGCCAATCCTGAGGTCGCCTGCATCGTCATCGCCGAGCTGCTATCGCCCGACCAGTTGCGGCTGGCCAACGCACTGCGGGTCCTGCCCGATTTCTACAACCCAATCCGCACCGTCATTACCCTGGCTCGCGCGCAGGGCAAGCTGCGGCCCGACATCGGCGTGGAGTACGCGACCGACTTCTACCTCAGCAACGTGTTCAACGTCATCCGCTCCCACGTGGCTGTCGGGCGCCTCGACAGGCTGCGCGCCATGCTCGACACGACGCTCAACATCTTCCTGCACGGTGCGTTCTCGTCGTGAGCCGAACCGTCTCAACTCGAGCGGGGCCGGTGTGCCAGCCCTTGGCTCCATGCTTCGAACAGGAGACACCGATGAAGGTACTGATGATCTATCCCGAGTTCCCGGACACCTTCTGGAGCTTCAAGCACGCCCTGAACTTCGTTCGCAAGTCCGCGTCCACGCCGCCCCTGGGGCTCCTGACCGTGGCAGCGATGCTGCCCGGGGCGTGGGAGCTGCGGCTCGTGGACATGAACGTCCGGGCCCTGCGGGACGCGGACCTGCAGTGGGCAGATTGCGCTTTCATCAGTGCGATGATCGTCCAGCGCCCGTCGGCCGAGGATGCGATCGCCCGGTGCAAGGCCGCCGGCCTGTCGGTCGTCGCAGGCGGTCCGCTCTTCACCGCGGAGCACGAGCAGTTCCCCAGCGTGGACCATTTCGTGCTGAACGAGGCCGAGCTCACGCTGGAGCCCTTCCTGGCCGACTTCGCTGCAGGCCGCGCGCAGCGGGTCTATACCACCGATCAATTCGCGGACATGCACTCCTCGCCCGTCCCCCGGTGGGACCTGGTGGAGCGCAGTCAATACGCGACGTTGTCGATCCAATTCTCGCGCGGCTGTCCCTTCGACTGCGAGTTCTGCAACATCACCGCGCTCTACGGCCGCCGGCCGCGCGTCAAGTCGGTCGGGCAGGTGATCGCCGAACTGGATCTCCTCTACGAGACCGGCTGGCGCAGCAACGTG
>CAZMIS010000655.1:0-2105 GCA_964566325.1 uncultured Anaerolineales bacterium | reverse complement strand
CTGCAGGCCGCAGCGGATGCCCTGGTGGGCGAGCACGACTTCGCAAGCTTCGGGCAGCCCATGGTCCGCGGCCAGACAACGGTGCGCGTCGTCATGAGCGCGTCCTGGACGGCACGGGCAGCCGAGGCCACCCAACCGATGCAGGACACGCGTCTGCAGTTCGACGTGGTCGGCAATGCCTTTCTGCGAGGCATGGTCCGTTCCCTGGTGGGAGCCATGCTGAAGGTCGGCGCCAACGACTGGCTGCTGGCCCATCTGATCGAAGTGCTGGACGCGCGGGATCGGGCGCTGGCAGCGCCGCCCGCACCGGCCTGTGGGTTGTGCCTGATGCACGTTGAGTATTGAACACCGAAGTAGCGCGGCCCGAGTGGGCCTGCTTTCTTCAGCACCTGCCTGGAACTGCAGGTGCCAGGTCTGCAATTGTTAGAGGAGTTAGAGCTGTGAGAACCTATAGCGCGACCGCTGCGGATGCTGAGGCCAGCCGCGAATGGTATGTCGTGGATGCGACCGGCAAGAATCTCGGTCGTTTGGCCACGCAGATTGCCAGCGTCCTGAAGGGCAAGCACAAGCCGATCTACACGCCTGGCATGGACTGTGGCGACTTCGTAATCGTCATCAATGCCGAGAAGATCTACGTGACCGGCTCGAAGCTTGATGATAAGATGTATTACCGGTATTCCGGTTATCCGGGTGGACTGAGCGAGATCAGCATGCGCAAGCAACTCGCCAAGCATCCCGACCGGGTGATCCAGGCAGCGGTGCTGGGCATGCTGGCCCGCAATCGCCTGCGCAGGCAGTTGATTAAGAAGCTTAAGGTGTACGCAGGGAGCGAACATCCGCACGCGGCGCAACAACCGAAGCCGTTCCCGCTCGCGTAAGTGCTTTGCAGAGGAGATCGATACTGATGTCAGCTAGATACTACGAAGCGGTCGGCCGTCGCAAGACCTCCAGCGCGCGCGTCCGTCTGTATCCCGGAACCGGCACGATCGTTGTCAACGAGCGCCCGTTCTCCGAATACTTCCCGCGGGAGACCGACCAGCTGCTGATCGCGCGGCCGCTCCAGATGAGCGAAACGCAGAACAGCTTCAATGTGAGCATCCAGGTCAACGGCGGTGGTTTGACTGGCCAGGCCGGTGCGTCGGCGCTGGGCATTGCCCGCGCCCTGTGCGTGGCCGACGCGAACCTGCGGCCCGTGCTGAAGAAGAACGGCTTTCTCGTGCGGGATGCCCGCGCGAAAGAGCGCAAGAAGTACGGCCTCAAGCGCGCCCGCAAGGCTCCGCAGTACACCAAGCGCTAGAGCCGCACACCAGGTAACGAACAAAGCCAACCATCGAGCCGATCTGCCGCTTCTCAAACGGGAAGCTGCGGATCGGTTCGTTGTGTTATGGCGGCGTTCTCTTTCTGTCAGGGGGTGGTCCGATGCGGGTCGGGATTTTGACCGTGAGCGACCGGAGCCATCGCGGCGAACGCGAGGACCGGAGCGGCCCTGCGCTGGCGCAGGCCCTGCGCGAGTTCTGGGCGGCTGAAGCCCGGGCAGCCGGCGACGAGCGGGTCCCGGAGGATCACACCACCATGGCTGCCATCGTGCCGGATGAACGCGCGTCGATCAGCGCCCAGCTGGCGGCGTGGTGCGACAATGACCGCCTCGACGTGGTGCTCACCACGGGGGGGACCGGCTTCGCGACGCGCGATGTGACGCCTGAAGCGACGCTCGACGTAGCGGAGCGCCTGGCGCCCGGTCTGGCAGAGGCGATCCGGGCCGAGAGCCTGCGCCTCACGCGCCACGCCATGCTCAGTCGCGGCGTCGCGGGCATCCGGGGCCGGACCCTGATCGTCAACCTGCCGGGGAGCCCGCGAGGCGCTGTCGAAAGCCTTGGGGTCATCCTGCCCGTGTTGGCGCACGCTGTTGAGTTGCTGCGCGGGGAGAACACGGCGGAGCAGCATCACCGTGAGGCAGACGGGCCGCCCGGTCCCTAAATCAGGGTGCACTTCCGCTCATCGAAAGGTCCCGGCCTACCCCTTTGCCGGCGCGGGGCCCACACACGGGCTGCGGTCCTGGCCGCGCTACCCCGCTCCGCATCCTTCGACTGCGGGCTGCGGCCCTC
>CAZMIS010000654.1:0-2108 GCA_964566325.1 uncultured Anaerolineales bacterium | reverse complement strand
AGATCCGCGGCATCGTCTCGGAGGGCATGGTCTGCTCGGAGAAGGAGCTGGACCTGAGCGACAGCCACGAGGGCAACCTCGTGCTGCCCGACGACGCGCCCGTGGGCATGCCGTTATTCGACTATATGGGCGACGTCGTGCTCGACTACGACGTGAAGGGCGCCTTCGGCCACCTCCAGTGCGTCTATGGCGCGGCCCGCGAGGCGGCCGCCCTGACGGGCCAGCCCCTGCGCCGGGACGTGATCACCATCCTGGACCGGAAGCCGGTCGAAATCTCGGGCAACGCGGACTTCGCCGCGATCGAGATTCCGGCCCCGGACCTGTGTCTGCGCTACTCGGCCGCGCTGATCGAAGGCGTGACCATCGGCCCATCGCCCCTGTGGATGCAGCAGCGCCTGCTGCGCGCGGGCATGCGGCCGATCGACAACGTCGTGGACGTAACGAACTACGTCATGTTGGAGCTCGGCCAGCCGCTCCATGCGTTTGACTACGACCTCCTGCGCCGGCGCGCGGGCGGCGCACGCCCGAGCGGCGGGCGACCGAGCATCATCATGCGCCGCGCGCATCCCGGCGAACAGATGCGTACGCTCGACGGCGTGGATCGCAAGCTCGACCCTGACATGCTGATGATCACCGACACTGCGGGCGCGATCGCAGTCGCCGGTGTGATGGGCGGCGCGGAGACTGAGGTCAGCGACGGCACGACCACGATCCTGCTCGAGTCGGCCAACTTCAACTTCCTGAGCATCCGCCGCACGAGCCAGATGCTCGGCCTCCGCAGCGAGGCCGGCAGCCGCTTCGGCAAGCAGGTGGATCCTGAGCTGACGGTGAAGGCGCTGGCGCGTGCGTGCGAGTTGCTGGAGCAGCTCGCCGGCGGCGCCGCGCGGCCGGTTTACGCGGACAACTATCCCGGCAAGCCGGCCCCGAAGCAGATCGAGCTCGATCCCCTCTACGCCAACCGTCTGCTCGGCGCAGATCTGCCGGTGGAAGAGATGGTCCGCATCCTGGAGGCACTGGAGTTCACCGTCTGCCGAGGCGATGGGGCCTTGCAGGTCGACGTCCCCAGCTACCGGCTGGATGTGAACATCCCGGCAGACCTGGTGGAAGAGATCGGCCGCATCTACGGCTACGACCGGCTCGCGCCCACCCTGCTCGAGGACGAGCTGCCACGCACGCCGCGCAACACGGCGCTGGAGGGCGAGGAGAAGGTGCGCGACGTCCTGGTGGGCTGCGGGCTCGACGAGGTCATCACCTACTCGATGATCGACGTGCGCACCGAAGCCAGGCTGTTCGGCGCGGAGGCCGCGGCGCTGCGGCCGCACGTTGCCGTCCTCAACCCGCTCTCGGTGGAGCGGGCCCATCTGCGTGTCACCCTCCTGCCGGCCCTCTTGGAGACCGCGCGCGCCAATCTTCGCTTCACGGATCGGGTGGCAATCTTCGAGCTCGGCCGCGTGTACGTGCCGCAGCCGGGGGAGACGTTGCCTGCGGAGCCGCGCCGGCTGGCCGCGTTGATGGCCGGCCCGCGCGAAGAGGGCATGTGGTTGGGGCACGATGCCGCGCCGATGGGCTTCTTCGATCTCAAGGGGGTAGTCGAGGCGCTGCTGGTGCGGCTGGGACTACCCGGGCTGGCATGGGAGCGCGGCAGCCATCCCGCGCTGCACCCCGGACGCACCGCTGGCGTCATCGTGAACGGCGCGGTCATCGGCGTGCTGGGCGAGCTCCATCCGCAAGTGCGCGCCGCGTTCGACCTGCCCGACGAGCCTGTCGTGTTGATGGAGCTGGACCTGGATGCATTGATGGCGGGTTGGGGCAGCAAGCAGGCGATGAGCGAGATCTCGTCGCAGCCGGCCGTGTTCGAAGACCTGGCGCTGCTGGTGGACGAGTCGGTTCCCGCTGCCCAGGTGGCCGGCCTGATCCGCCAGTCCGGCGGCAAGATGTTGGTCGATTTGCGGCTGTTCGACGTGTATCGTGGCGGCCAGGTGCCCCCGGGCAAGAAGAGCCTGGCCTATGCGCTGACCTTCCAGGCCACGGACCGGACCCTCACGACAGAGGACACGGCCAAGGTGCGCCAGAAGATCGTGGCGCGGCTCGAACGTGAGGTCGGTGCG
>CAZMIS010000653.1:0-2111 GCA_964566325.1 uncultured Anaerolineales bacterium | reverse complement strand
TCAGGCGGTTCGCCTCCTCCGCCTGGCGCCAGGCGGAGGAGGCGAACCGCCTGAAGAGCCGCTTCCTGGCAACGGTGAGCCACGAGCTGCGCACGCCGCTGAGTCTCATCGTGGGCACCACCGAGATGCTGCAGCGAGAGGGGACCGCCGGTGCGGCGCACCCCGAATCCTACCGGAAGGATCTGAACCGGATCCACACCAGCGCCCAGCACCTCAGCCGGCTGATCGGCGACGTGCTCGACCTGGCCAGCAGCCAGGTGGGCGAGCTGCGGCTGGCGTGCGAGCCACTCCATCTCGAGGCCCTGCTCCATAAGGTCGCGCCCCTGGGCGAGATGTTGGCGCTCGAGAAGGGCATCGTGTGGGCTGCGGAGATCCCCGATGGCCTGCCGCTGATCTGGGGCGATCGCACCCGGCTGCAACAGGTCATCCTGAACCTGGTCCACAACGCAGTCAAGTTCACCGACCATGGGTTCATCACACTCTGGGCCGAAAGAGGGCGGCGCAGGGTGCTGGTGGCGGTCAGCGACACGGGCATGGGGATTCCCTCCGCAGAGCAGGAACTGATTTTCGACGAGTTTCGCCAGACCGAGCGCAGCGCCCAACGCGGATACGGGGGCATGGGCCTGGGCCTTGCCATCAGCAAGCGGCTTGTCGAGATGCATGGCGGACAGATTGGGATCCTCTCGTCGGGCGCCGATGGCACCGGCTCCACCTTCTACTTCACACTGCCCGTCTTTGAGCCCGTGGAGAAGGCGACCTCGCCCCGAAGCGGTCGCGCCGGCGCCGTTCTCCTACTGGCAGAGCAAGCCGCATCCGGCGCCCGCCTCCACGAGCACCTGGCCCGTCGCGGGTACGAGGTTGAGGTGCTCGTCGTCGGTTCGGAGCCGGATTGGCTGTCACAGGTGTTGGCCGCACCCCCCGGCGCCATCGTGCTCGACATGGAACCGGCCGCTGAGCGGGGTTGGGAACTCATGCAGGCCCTCAAGCTGAATCCCGATACTTGTGATATCCCGGTGGTCTTCTATGCGCTCGCGGATCAGGGCAGCATGGGCAATCTGCTGGTGCTGGACTACCTGACCAAGCCCGTGAGCGAGCAGGACCTGGCGCAGGCACTGGACCGGAGCGTGCTCGCTCCCAACGGCAAGCGAACGACCATCCTGGTGGTCGAGGACGAGCCGGCGATCCAGGACCTGCATGCCCGCATCATCCGCGCCCATGTGCAAGGCTGCCGGATCATCCGCGCCAACAACGGGGCTGAGGCGCTGGCCGTGATGGCCGCAACCGTACCGGACCTGGTGCTGCTCGATCTCATGATGCCCCAGATCGATGGCTTCACCGTGCTGGAGAGGATGCGGGACGATCGGCGGACGCGCAGTGTGCCGGTGATCGTGCTGACGGCCCAGCTCCTGACACGCGAGGACATGGAGCGGCTGAAGCAAGGGGTGGCGGCGGTGCTACGCAAGGAACTGTTCTCCGATGCCGAGGTCCTGACCCAGGTGGAGTCTGCCTTGGCCCGGAGCAAGCACCTGGGCGATGAAGCGCAGCGGATCGCACGGCTGGCGATGGCCCACATTCACGAACACTATGCGACGGCGATCTCCAGGGAAATGCTGGCGGCCGAGGTGGGCGTGAGCGAGCGGTACCTGACTCGCTGCTTCAAGCAGGAGACCGGCATCACTCCGACCGACTATCTAAACCGCTACCGCGTCCAGCAGGCGTGCCGCTTGCTCGAAGCGGGCCACGTCAAGGTGATCGACGTGGCCATGCTCTGCGGCTTCAGCGACAGCACTCACTTCGGCAAAGTCTTCCGCAAAGAAGTCGGCATTTCTCCCCGCGCCTATCAGCGAGAACGCGCCCCGCGCTGAATCCAATCTGACGGGTTTTTCACTCCATTCTGACGAGACACAGAGCCCCACACGTGCAATAATGACGACCGGGAACGATACCGGAAGTCATCGATCCTGGCAGGCCCAATCTCGACGGCGCGTGAGCACACAATGTCTGGCCACTGCATCATCGGAGAGGCTGATTCATTCATCTGCATGCTCCTGACACGATTTGCCAGAGAGGTTGGTCTGCAACCTGAGCAGGCACGGGTCGGTGAGGATGTT
>CAZMIS010000652.1:0-2121 GCA_964566325.1 uncultured Anaerolineales bacterium | reverse complement strand
CAGGAATCGAAAGTCCGGATCGAGACGTGCCGAAGCTCCTCCAGCACCTGTTCGTCAAGACCGTCAAGGCGCGCGAGGCGCTTGGTGAGAGTCCGCACGGCGGATCGCGAGAACGAGAGCACGAGCAGGTTGGGCGCCGCAAGGCCCTGGGAAAGCAGTGTCGCGATGCGCCGGGCCGACACTTCCGTCTTGCCGGAACCGGGTCCCGCCAAGACGAGTTGTCGATCGCAGGCTTTCGCTTCAATCGCCGAGAGTTGGTCGTCCGTACGCGTGCTGGCCGTGAGCCCCTCCTTCCAGGCTGTCATCAAGCCTCCAACGGCTCGACGACGGACTGCACTTGCGTGGCACGTCGTTCATCCTTGTGCCGCACAAGGTCGCGCACGATTTCGGCGATCTTGAAGGCCAGCAGGGGCGGCACCGCGTTGCCGACCTGGACGTACTGCTGGGTCTGATTTCCTTCAAAGAAGTAGTCTTCTGGAAAGGTCTGGAGCCGGGCGGCTTCCCTGACAGTCAGACTTCTGCATTGCACCGGGTCAGGGTGAATGTAGTAGTGCCCATCCTTCGCGATGTGCGAGACGATGGTGCTCGACGGCATTCCATGGCACTGCACCCTGAACCGGTCCGGAAACGGTGCTCTTGAGCCTTGCACCCGCTTTGCGTTCTCGTGTTCGGGCAGAAGAGCCACAGGAAATACATCGAGCTTCGGCGAGCGCCCGAACTCCCGTGCAAAGGTGGCGGCGAACAGATATCTGGCCAAGTCGCTGGCCATGTGTTGGCGAGCCTGGTGCTGAATGACGCCGCCCAACCCCGGAGCCATCAGCCAATCAGACAATGCCAGCGGAGATCCGAGCAATGTCGATTTCTTTGCGACGAACGCGCCACCGATGTCGTCAATTGATCGGGCTTCACTGGCAGCGGCTCGCATCGCAGCTATCAGCTTCCGCTCTCCCTCGACACCCCAACCTCTGACGGCATCTGCTGCTGAGCGGACTGCCTCGTTCCACGCTTTGACAGAGTCGCCGCCCCGGCTGAGTCTGCTGCGTATCCGAGGAAGGCCTGCGAGGACCTGCCCGACCGTCAACGGCGCCTCGGTCTCGAGCAGCAGTTCCGACTGCCGATGAGCCAGATCCGACCTCACACCCAGGAGGATGACCCGGTGTCTTGTTTGCGGCACGCCGTAGCGCTCCGACTCGATCAGGAAGTCTTCCGGCATGAGCGCGAGCCCATCGCCTCGACGGACCAGTGATCTGATCTCGTAGGAGAGGCCCGGTGCCGGAAAACCGAGATCGCGTGTGATGCGCGAGAACATCGGCATGCCGCCGTGGTGGGACGAAAGAAGTCCCTTCACGTTCTCCATCACAAATACAGGAGGCGCATGCACACGAAGAATCCGAAGGTACTCAAGGTACAGGAAGTGCTTCTCGTCCGCCTCGAAGCGCTTGTCATTGGCCCGTCTCGCTCGGCCTGCCAGCGAGTAGGCCTGACAAGGTGGACCTCCAATCAAGACCCAATCGGTGGAATTGCCGAGCGCCGCTCGAATCCGAGCATCCACGCCTGCCGCCGGAACTTTGCCCAATTCGGCGTTCAGAACCTCACGTTCCGCTTCGTCCAAGGCATCTCTGACTGGAGCAAGCGCATTGAACTCGTCGCGCGAAATCTCCCCGCGAAGCAAGGCGTAGTAGCAGTCAAGCTCATCTGTATCCGCCAAGTGTCTGCGGATGGCCCGCAGCTTCAAGGTCAGGCACGCGACAGCCTCCTTCTCCACAGACAGTGCGATCCGAAATTCCCTGCGGCCTTGCGCGTCTTGCAGCGCAGCAAACCCTTCCCCGAGTCCGCCTGAGCCTGCGAAGAAGTCAATGATCGGTACTGCGGCCATGCTCCCCCGCGCTGTTATTGACGAATTCTGACAGAGGCCTGCACTACCGCGCGGCACCACTTCCGGATCAGACATGGCGGCTGCACCGCGTCGAGGACGGCTCTCCAGGCGAAGTCTTTGCGAACCGACTCATGTTTCCGCGGGAGCTTCTGCACGAGGACGCGCAACGTCGGCCTTCAACGCGCAGCGGCCGGATGAGGACAGCAATTCGTCTGCAGGGGATGTCCGCTATTGCACTGCACCGA
>CAZMIS010000651.1:0-2127 GCA_964566325.1 uncultured Anaerolineales bacterium | reverse complement strand
CGGCGGGGGCTTTAGCAACGCGGCCGGCGGCGGCTACGCCACCGTGGGCGGGGGTTACGCCAACTCGGCCGGCGGGCTCTCTACCGTGGGCGGAGGCTACGCCAACGGCGCAGACGGTGACTACGCCACGGTTGGCGGAGGATTCGCCAATGTCGCAGGCGGCGACTACGCCACCGTCCCCGGCGGATACTTCAACGATGCGTCCGGCGAATACAGCTTCGCGGCCGGCCGCCGGGCGCATGCCGCCGGTCAGGGCACCTTCGTGTGGGCTGACTCGACGGATGAGGACTTTTCGTCAGCAGTGCAGGACGCCTTTTTCGTTCGGGCAGCCGGTGGCGCCGTGTTCACTGTCGGCAATACGAACGGGCTCGTCGTCCAAAACCTGCCCGATCTGACCCCCGAGGACAACGGGGACGCGATCGAAGCCGTCGCCCGCACGTCACGGGGCGAGAACTATGCCGCGGTGTACGCGTACAACGAGGGAACCAGCCCGGCCATCTACGCAACGAGTGCGGGCACCTACAGCGGCTACTTCACGGGCGACATCTTCGTCGTGGGCAATTGCACCGGCTGCACGATGGCCTACGTGGCGGTCAACGCGGGCAGCGACACCCTGCAGATCGGCGATCTGGTCACAGCGGACGGCGTCAAGCCGGCGCTGAGCGGCGGGTCCGAGCCAGTGCTGGCCGTGCGCGGCGCCGGCGGCGCTGGAGCCGGCGTCGCCGGCGTCGTCTCGAGCCGCGCGGTCCTGGTGGCGAGCACACGCGACGGCGTGACCACCACCGGCGCGGAGAAGGCGGACGGCCCGGTCGCGCCGGGCGACCATCTGTTCATCGTCGTCTACGGCATGGCGCCCGTGCGGGTCGACGCCTCGGCCGGGGCGATCGCGGCCGGCCAGCGCCTCACCGCGGCCGCGAGCGGCACAGCGCGCGCCCAGCGCACCGTCTCGATCGAGGGCGTCGAGGTGGCGGAGGCCGCGCCGGCCATCGGCACCGCGCTCGAACCGCTGGCTGCGGGCAAGGGGCTGATCTGGGTCCTGGTGACCGTGCACTAGGTGTGGAGGAAGAGATGTGTGCTCGCAAGCTGTCTGTGTGTGTGCTGGCCGCGGCGCTCCTTCTCCTCGCTGCCACCCTGACCTCTGCCTCACCGGCCGCCGGCCCTGACGCGCCCGACGCCGGGTTCACGATCCAGAAGGACGTGGTGGGAGCAGGCGGTCCGCATAGTTACGGCGAGGCCAGCGACCTCGTGTTCGAACTCGACGGCACCGCGGGGCAACCAGCAGCCGGCCGCACAGCGAATGATAGTACGGGATTGGCGCTGCAGGCCGGCTTCTGGAGCGCCTGTGCGGCCGAGATGCCTGCGCCGCCCGAGCCCGTCGCGCAACTGGCCGGCGTCGCGAATGCCGACGTGCAACTCGATTGGCCGGCTGAGACGACCGACGCGGCGTACCAGGTGTGGGTGAGCGATGCGCCTTACTTCTCGCCCGACGACCCCGGCGGCGCCGCGGCGCTCATCACGGACCTGCTCACGTTCACCGACCCCGCCGCGGCCGCGAACCTGGCCAACCACTTCTACGTGCTGCGCGGGCTCAACACCTGCGGAGCGGCGTCCACCGACTCGCAACGGTTGGGCGAGTTCACGTTCGGGCTCACGCCAGGAGGATGAAGACGGCTTGAGGGTTGCCGACGCGACCGTGCTCACCAGCGCGGCGCACAGCACGTACTACGTGGTCGTGGCGCTACACGGCGGCCTGGCGGCCACGCCCTGACCCTCAGCCGCCGGGCGCCAGCATGAATACGAACGCACCGACGCGGTCGGAGGGCGCGGCCGCATCATCACTTGAGGCGGCTGGCCCGAGGGTGCGACGCTGACCCTTCATCCTGCAGCGGAACTGGCGAGGAGCGATCATCTCCTGGGCCAGCTCATCGGGCGGCACTTCCAGACGGGCCATCCGTCGGGCAGACTCTGCCGCCCGGCGAGTTGATCCTGCGCCTGCGCGAGCAGCTTGCCGGCCTGAACACAGGACCCGCTAAGGGCTGACCTGGCCGGCAGGAAACGCCCTATCAAAAACCCTGTCAATGTTCAGTAAATCGGTCAGGTTAACCGTTCAGTGAAAATGTCAGGGTG
>CAZMIS010000650.1:0-2134 GCA_964566325.1 uncultured Anaerolineales bacterium | reverse complement strand
GACGATGCCGCGGATCTTGCTCGGCTTGAGCTTCACGATCCGCCGCTCCTCGCTGTGGCCGTCGATCAGCCGCGCGCCCGAGAGCGCATAGGCGACCTTCGGCCCCTTGCCGCCCGATAGATCCTGCCCGACGTACGGCATCATGTTCGGCGCGCCGGTGACGACCGTCATCGGCTGCCCCGCACCGTAATCGACGCGTACGAGCGTCAGCCGGTCAGCCTCGGGGTGACGCACGACCTCCAGGATCTCGCCCACGATGATCTTATCCCGGTCCCACAGCTCGCCGACGGTCGTGACCGACTCGACCTCCAGCCCGGCCAGCGTCAGCCGCTCGGCCAGCGCCTGCGGTGTCAGGGTAATATCGACATAGTCCTTCAACCAACTGAGTGGTAGTTTCATCTGATAGCTCCCGCCTTACCCGATCGAAGAATACAGATCACAGACAGAGACCATCCGCCTGCAATCGTCAATTCTCAATCTGCAATCTGCAATCGATCATCAACCGAACTGGCCCAGGAAACGCAGGTCGTTCGAGTAGAAATAACGGATATCGGTGATGGCATGCCGCAGCATGGCCGGGCGCTCGACGCCCATGCCGAACGCGAAGCCCGTGAACACCTCTGGGTCGTAGCCGCCGTTCTTCAGCACGACCGGGTGCACCATGCCCGCGCCCGCGATCTCCAGCCATCCCGTGTACTTACACACCCCACATCCCTTGCCGCCGCAGAGCACGCAGTTCATGTCGGCCTCGATGCTCGGCTCGGTGAAGGGGAAGTAGCTGCCGCGCACCCGCAGCTCGCCGGCCCCGTACATCTTCATGGCGAACTGCTTGAGCGTGCCGATCAGGTCCGTCATCCGGATGTTCTTGCCCACGGCCAGCCCTTCGATCTGGTAGAACTGGTGCTCGGAACGGGACGTGATCTGCTCGTAGCGGTAGCACTTGCCGGGCAGGATCACCCGAATCGGCTCCGGGCAGCGCTCGCGCATCGCGCGGATTTGCCCCGGGCTGGTGTGCGTCCGCATGACCAGGGTGCGTTGCGCAGGGTCGGGCTGCGCATCCTGGCTGACCCAGAAGGTGTCCCACATGTCGCGCGCCGGGTGATAGGGCGGGATGTTCAGCAGCCCGAAGTTGTATTCGTCCGTCTCCACGTCGGGCGCGTCGTACACCTCGAAGCCCATCTCGGCAAACACAGCGCGATACTCGCGCAGGTTCTGCGTCGTGATGTGCAGGTGGCCGATGCTGGGGGGCCGGCCGGGCAGCGTGACGTCGACCGTTCCGCCCGCGAGCTCGGCCGCGAGCGCCTCCTGCTTGAGCGCGTCCTGCCGCGCGGCGAACGCCTCTTCCAACGCAGCCTTGACCTCATTCGCAGCCTGGCCGTACGCCGGCCGCTCCTCCCGCGCCAGCTTGCCGATGACGTCCATCGCCGCGGAAAGCGCACCGCCCTTGCGGCTGAGGTAGCGCACCCGCCACCCCTCCAGCGCGTCTGCATCGGCAGCGAGCGCAAGGGCGTCCAGCGCCTCCGTGCGCAGCTTGCTCAGATTCTCGTGCATGTCTCCATCTCCCTCGGACCTCGGCGGTCAGGCCGTTCAGCGGATGACCTGAGCCTCACAGGTTGCCCGGCTCATTAACGCAAAAACGCACACAACGCCTCAGGGACGAAGTGTGCGCGCTCACTCCGCGGTGCCACCCTGGTTCGGACTCCCGGCGAGGGAGCCGCTCTCTGCCCGGCGGCCTGGCTCGACAGGCTTACCGGTGACCCGATAACGGCGGGCTGCCGTGGTGGACTACTTAACGATTGAAGATGGAAGATTGAAGATTGAAGATTGAAGATTGGAAGCAGGAATCTTCAATCTTCAATCTGCTATCTTCAATTCTCAACCGTTTTCACCCACCCGCTCGGGAGGGAACTTCGTCGGGGTTGGGGCCGGCCGGGCTTGCAGCCCCTCCATTGGGGCCCGGCCTCTCTGGGGTCATCCCCCCGTCTACTTTCCTCCGTCATCGCTTTGTGGCTTTGACATCGATCATTCGATTGTGGAAGCGATTATGCCCGAACGGAGGGCTGTTGTCAAACCATTGGCGAAAGGTAACTGTTCACCGTTAGGGTAAAGGAGATCAGGAGGAGGCGGCCTGGGC
>CAZMIS010000649.1:0-2142 GCA_964566325.1 uncultured Anaerolineales bacterium | reverse complement strand
TCGGCGAGTGCGTGTGCACCACCATGCCCTCGGTGACCGGATAAGTGCACGCTGGCTGGAGATTGCGCTGCTTCTCGATCTCAATCAGACAGACACGGCAGGCGCCCTCCGGCGGCAACGCTGGGTGGTGGCACAGCACAGGGATGTCGATGCCGGCGGCAGACGCCGCCTCATAGACACTCTGCCCGGCCTGAGCCTGGAGTTTGATCCCGTTGATGGTTATGTTTACGACCGCCATTGGATCACTGGCTCCTTTCTACGTCCTTGATCGCTTCAGGCAGCGGAAGTTTCATGTACTCCAGCCATTCGAGATCACAGCGCAGGCAGCGCTTGGCCTCCTCCTGCACGGTGCGCTCGTCGAATCCCAGTTCCACTTCGCGGAAGCTGCCGCGGCGATCGGACAGCGCCAGCTCGGGCACCTCAGGGCGCCGGGCGTTGGCATACGCTTCCAGGTCGAAGTACTGGGCGACGTCGATACGCGGCGTCTCGTAGCGGGGCCGATGATACTCGGCCGTCTTCAGCCAGCTGTCCACAGCCACGGCAACCAGGTTGCCCTGGGACACGGCCTCGATCACGGTGGCCGGGCCACTGACCGCATCGCCGCAGGCGAAGACGCCTCCGCGCGAAGTCTGGTAGGCCTCCCCCACCTCGAACGTGCTGCTGCGAGTGGCCTTGACCCCTGCCTGCTGCATCCAGGACGTGTCCGTGGTCTGCCCGATCGCAGGGATGAGCATGTCGATCGGCAGGATGAAGGTGTCTCCCTCGACGGGCACGGGGCGACGGCGTCCGCCCGCATCGAATTCGCCCAGCCGCTGGCGCTGGATCACCAGGCCGGAGACGTGATCGTCACCGAGCACCTCGATCGGGTTGGCCAGGAAGTGGAATTGGATGCCTTCCTCGTACGCCGCCTTGACCTCATCGGCATAGGCCGGCATGTCGGCCTTGGTGCGCCGGTAGATCACGTGGACTTCGCTCGCGCCCAGGCGCCATGCCGTCCGAGCCGCATCCAGGGCCACGTTGCCGCCACCCACGACGGCAATCTTCTTGCCGGCGACTTCCGGCATGGTGAGGCCGTTGCCGCCGCCACGATTGATCAAACCGATGTCGCGCAGGAAATCGGTGCCGTGAACCACGCCGGGCTTCTCCTCGCCGGGCACGCCGAGCTTGCGGCTCTTGTGCGCACCGATCGCAAGAATGACCGCATTGCACCCTTCACGATCGAACAGATCGTCGAGGGTGAACTCGCTCCCCAACCCCATGTTGCAGCGGATCTCAACGCCGGCTCGCCGGATGTTGTCGATCTCGCCCATCAAGGCCTCGGTCGGCAGCCGGTACTCCGGGATGCCCACGCTCATCATCCCACCGGGAATGGGCAGCTTCTCGTAGACCGTGACCCGGTAGCCGCGCTGCGCCAGCCGCAGTGCGGCCGTCAGGCCGCCCGGGCCCGCGCCGACCACGCCGACCTTGAGCACCTTGGCGCCCTCCACCCGGGGCGCCTGCCAGGGCCGGCTGAACTCATGGTCCGCCATGTACCGCTTCACCAGCCGGATGCTGATCGGCTCATCGATCTCGCCGCGGCGGCATTTCTGCTCGCAGAACGCCGGGCAGACGCGGCCGCAGATCGAGGCAAAAGGATTACGCTGCCGGTGGATCTCCAGCCCTTCGTCGTACCGTCCCTGGGCCACAAGCGCCAGGTACGCGGGGCTCTCGACGCCCGCAGGGCAGGCATTGATGCACTTGGCCCGAACCAGCGCCTTACATTGTCCCGCAGGGCAGTTCTTGTTGAGAATGTGCTCGAGGAATTCCTGCTCGAAGAAGCGCAGTGCCGACATGACGGGGCCGGGGGTCAATTGGCCCAGCGAGCAGAGTGCCGCAGTCTGCATGTTTTGGGAGATGTACTTGATCTCCTTGAGGTCATCCATCGTGCCGTTGCCGTCGGCGATACGCGTCAGAACCTCGAGCAGCCGGATGCCGCCGACCCGGCACGGCACGCACTTGCCGCACGACTCCGCCGTGGCAAACTGGAGGAAGTACTTGGCAAACTCCACCATGCAGGTGTCATCGTCTACCACGATCATGCCGCCCGAGCCCATCGTTGCGCCGGCGGCGGTGAGCGAGTCAAAATCGACCGGCGTATTCAGC
>CAZMIS010000648.1:0-2153 GCA_964566325.1 uncultured Anaerolineales bacterium | reverse complement strand
AGTGTGGGCCTACAACCCGCACCTAGACCCGGTATTGAACTTCGACAGCGCCCGTGCGGAGCTGGAGAACTTGATCGACGAGTCCCTGGCTGCAGGGACCGACCACGTGCAGCAGCAGATTGGCGAAATCTTGGCCTGGCTGGACCACGCGCTGGCGGGCAGCAACGAAGCAGCCGTGCGCGAGGTGGTGACCAACCTGCGCCAGCGACTGACGAGCAAGGTGCAGCCGCCCCCAGAACGCGAAGCATTGCAAGAGATCAAGCGCCGCGGCTCACCCTACCTGCAGTGGGGCGGCAAAGCCGAGCGCACCAGCTTCGAGGTGGACACGGTCAGCCTGCACGTGCACGAGCGCATCGACCCAATGAGCATCCTTTCGGCAGTTCGCAAGCGCTTGGAGGAAGCCGTCGGCAAGGCATCGGCGAAGACCAAGGGCGACGACTCTTCATCGCTGGGTCTCCAGGCCAGCTTGTTCGAGGCGCCGTTCGAGAGCCTGCCGCTGCGCAACGCGGTGGACTTCTACCGCCACGACAAAGGTTGGGCCAATCGGCTGATTGCTGGCGACAGCTTGCTCGTGATGAATAGCCTGCTGGTGAAGGAAGGCATGGCAGGGCAGGTCCAGATGATCTACATCGACCCGCCCTACGGTATCAAGTACGGCAGCAACTTCCAGCCCTTCGTCGGTAAGCGGGACGTCAAAGATAAGAGTGATGCCGATCTAACCCAAGAGCCCGAAATGATTAAGGCGTTTCGTGACACATGGGAACTAGGTATTCACTCGTACTTGGCATACATAAGAGATCGGCTGCTGCTAGCCAGAGAGCTTCTGCACGCCTCGGGCAGTGTTTTTGTCCAGATATCCGACGAGAACCTTCACCACATAAAAGAGGTCATGGATGAGGTGTTCGGCGCGGAGAACTTCTGCAGTCTCATTACCTTCGCCAAGACCAGTGGACAGACGGACAACTTACTCGCTTCGGTCTCCGACTACCTCGTCTGGTTCGCGCGTGATCGGTCGCAGGTTAAGTACAACCAGCTCTACTTGGAAAAGCAGCTCGATGGCCCGGGCGGAGGAGAATACAAAAAGGTTCTATCTACCTTCCGTGGAAAGAGAGCCCTTCATGAGTCAGAGATAAACGGCTCCAAGGGGCTTCTCGACGGTGAGCGCATTTACCGCCTGGACAATTTGACGAGCCAGAGCCCTGGCACTCGCTATGAAGTGCAGCATCTTGGTCAGGTCTTCTTCCCGTCCGGCTACTGGAAGACAGAAGAAGCGGCTATGCCTCGCCTCATTCGCGCCGGCCGTGTTGAAGCACGATCCAACTCACTCGCCTATATCCGGATGCTCGAAGACTTTGCTGTCTTCGCCATTAACAGTACCTGGAACGACACTGCGATTGCCGGTCGACCCGGCGACAAGACCTATGTAGTTCAGACGGGTCCAAAGGTAGTTGAACGGTGCTTGCTGATGACCACAGACCCTGGCGATCTCGTTCTTGACCCGACGTGCGGTTCCGGCACTACCGCATTCGTCGCAGAGAAATGGGGCCGCCGCTGGATCACCTGCGACACCTCGCGCGTGGCTGTCACTTTGGCCAAGCAGCGGCTGATGACGGCTAGCTACGAGTACTACGAGCTGGCCTATCCGCACGAAGGCCTGAAGGGCGGCTTCATCTACAAGACGGTGCCGCACGTCACGCTGAAATCCATCGCGAACAATGCCGACATCGACGCGATCTACGATCGCTTGCATCCCGCAATCGAAGCGGCGCTGATCGTCTTGAACAAGCAGCTGGCCGCGTTCCCGCCGTCAGCGCCACTCGTAATCGCCGAAGGCGCTCGCAAGGGCAAGAGGATTGCGCTGGGCCAGGGAGGTGAATCTTGGCTGCAGGAGTGGGAGGTCCCGTTTCCCAGCGACGATAACTTTCTACCGCCAAGCTGGCCACCGGAACTGCGCGAGTCGTTTGAGGCGTTCCATGCTGCCCGTCAACGCATGCAGGCGGAGATGGACCGCTCCATCGCCGCCAACGCCGACAGCGAGACGCTCTACGACAAGCCCGAGCCCAGCAAGACCAAGCTGCGGATCACCGGCCCGTTCACGGTGGAGGCCGTGCCGTTCCCCACGGTACTCAGCCTGGAAGCGGCCGAAGGCGGTG
>CAZMIS010000647.1:0-2175 GCA_964566325.1 uncultured Anaerolineales bacterium | reverse complement strand
GCGTCCACCGCAGACATACAGCAACTGACCTGTGAGGTAGCTGGCTTCAGGCTGCGCAAAGAAGCGGACAGCCTGGGCAACATCGCTGGGCTGGCCGATACGCTGGACCGGCACGCTGCGCTTCAGGTCGTCTTTGACCTTGTCCGTAATGGTTTCAAACAGCGGGGTTTCGATGATCCCCGGTGCGATCGCGTTCGCCGTGATGCCGTTGCGTGCGTACTCCAGCGCCAGGCTGCGCGTGAAGCTCACCACTCCGCCCTTGGAGGCGGAATAGCTGGCCTGGCCGCGATTGCCGAGCCACGCCCGCGACGAGATGTTGATGATTCGGCCAAAGCCCTGCGTCACCATTTGCGGTGCCACCGCCTTGCAGCAAATGAACTGTGAGGTGAGGTTGGTGTCGATCACGCGTTGCCAGAAGCCAAGGTCTATCTTCGCGATCAGGCGATCCCCGCCGATTCCGGCGTTGTTGACCAGAATGTCGATGCGACCGCTGACGCCAACCAGTCGGGAAACAGCCCCCATCACGTCTTCTTCAGACGTCACGCTCAACTCTTCGGCGATGACCTCCAGGCCCTCGGCTCTCAGCGATACGCTTGTACTTTGCAGAGCGTCGGCGTTGAGGTCCCAGATCGCAACGCGGCAGCCCTGGCGCGCCAGGTCGCGCGCGATGTCCAAGCCAATGCCACTGGCGCCGCCTGTGACGATTGCGGTCATCTCTTTGAGATGGGTAGGAATGGCGAAGCCGGGCGCCGAGGTGTTGTGTGTCATCTGAGTTCTTGCATCAAATGGAAAGGATGTGGATCGAGCACGCCGCGTGATCGACGCCCGAGATACCACCGCCAGTGACCTGGCTGAGGCCAACTCGCGCGTCCTTGACCTGGCGCTGGCCGGCGCGTTGCTGCAGTTGCTCGCAGATCTCGACGATCTGCGCCACCCCGGTCGCACCCGGCGGGTGTCCCTTGGCGATCAACCCACCGCTCGGGTTGACCGGAATGCGGCCGCCCAGGCTGGTGGCGCCGCTGTTGAGCAGGTGCTGCGCCTGCCCACGCTCACACAGCCCGAGCGCCTCGTAGTACAGAAGCTCGGAGATCGTGAAGGCGTCGTGCAGTTCGATGAGACTGAGATCTTCGGGGCCAACGCCGGCCTGTTCGTAAGCCAGCCTTGCGGTGCGCGCCGTGATCTCGGCTTCGGTCATGTCCACGACGCCCGGCTCGAAGATTCCCGATTGCACGACGGAAGCCAGTAGGCGGACCGGCCTGGCCTGGCCCCGCCCGGTCCGCGTGGACAGAACCACGGCAGCTGCGCCGTCCACTACCGCCGGGCAGCACTGCAGAAGGGTCAAAGGCTCGGCGATGAGCCTTGATGCCAGCACTTCCTCGCGGGTGACGAGCTTGCAGAAGGTGGCGATCGGGTTCATCGCACCATGTCGCCGGTTCTTCACCGACACATCAGCCAGTGCTTCGACCGGGACGCCGTGCTCATGCATATAGCGCGTGGCGCGCATGGCGTACAGCGCCGGCATCACCATGCCGCGCCGGTTGTTCCAGTCGTTCTGGTTCAGCGGCAGGGTTCCGCCCCCCAGTGCGCTGAGCTGGTCCATGCCGAACACCGCTACGGTGTCGTATGCGCCTGCGCGCATCGCCTGCAGGGCCAGGTGCAAAGCGGTCGCGCCACTGGAGCAGGCGTTGTCGATGTTGAAGACGGGCTGGCCTGCAATGCCGAGTTCTCGCAGGCTGCGCTGGCCGGGTAAGTGCCCCCCGGCGGCGTTGCCGCAATAGAACGCCTGGACGTCACGCAGGGCGATCCCCGCGTCGTCGACGGCAGAAAGAATGGCCGCTTGCGCCAACGCTTCCTCGGTCAGATGGGGGAAGCGCCCGAAGTCGGAAATGCCGACGCCGGTGATCAGGGGGTTGGTCATTGCGCCCCCTCCTCAACCGCTTCGAACGCGTAATCCGCCTCGCCGTCCGGCAGTTCGAAAGGGACCACCCGCACGGATGCGCCGAGCCGAAGATCTGCACCGTCCTTCAGGAGCAGTCGGCCGAACGCTCGTACGCCTGGCGCGAAATCGACCATGGCCAAGCCGTATGGCGCTTTGTCGCGCCCCGGGTGCACGACGCTGAATGTGTAGAGCACGCCCTGCGGTTTGAGATGGCCGAGCACGCGGCGCACGATCTG
>CAZMIS010000646.1:0-2176 GCA_964566325.1 uncultured Anaerolineales bacterium | reverse complement strand
CACAAATTATCGAAAACAAAGAACAGATAGATGAATGGATCAAACTATATGCCATTGATGAAATCGAAGGCGATACTACCTGCCCAGCTTATACCAATCCTTTATCACTGAATTTCCTCAAGGTCAACAACCAACTGATGCTGGATACTCGCTTCTTTGACGATGTTTTTAAAGCAAAACTGCTGAGCTCAATACAAGGTTTTGATGAACAGTGTGATGGGCTGCTTATACATAGCGAGAATTATCAGGCGTTGAACTTATTACAAGAGAGATATCGAGAGCAGGTTAAATGTGTGTATATTGATCCACCATACAATGCCAATTCATCTGAAATAGCGTATAAAAACTCATTCAAGCATGCTAGTTGGATATCGCTTATAGAGAATAGATTAGATTTAAGTAAGACTATCCTCCGTAAGGATTTTGTACACGTAATCGCAATTGACGAAGTCGAACAAGAAGTGCTTGGACAGCTACTTTCATTGTCATTTGAAGATTGCATAAAAAACTGCATAACAGTCGTACATAATGCAACAGGGCAACAGGGAACTAACTTCTCATATACTCATGAATATGCATACTTCGTTTTTCCTGATGGTGGTAGTTTTATTGGTCTTGAAAACAGAGAAGAAAACCCTGATGTTCGTCCTCTTCGGAATGTTTCAAAAGGGGCACATCTAAGAAGTGACGCAGCTAATTGTTTTTACCCCATTTTTGTAAAAGATAGTATTATCGTTGGATTTGGTGATGTCTGTAAAGACGAATATCATCCAACAGGAATCAATGTTACCAGATCAGATGGGGTCGTTGAAGTTTACCCCATTGATCCATCCGGAATTGAACGAAAATGGGTCTTTGCGAGGAACACCGTCAACACTATTATCGATGAATTAGAAGCAAAATTTGATTCAAAACGTGGGATATGGGATATCATAAGAACCAAGAAGAAGTTTAACTATAAGTCCGTTTGGACTGATTCAAAATACTCAGCAAATAGTTGGGGTAGTAGAATTCTGAATGAGATGCTGCCTAACAATACTTTTACTTTTCCCAAGTCGATTTATACTGTAACTGACTGCATTGACGCTAGCCTTAATAACAATAATAGTGGTGTGATCCTCGATTATATCTCAGGTTCTGGTACAACAGGTCATGCAGTGATTAATCTCAACCGTGAGGACGGAGGTAAACGTAAGTATATTTTAATAGAAATGGGCGATTACTTTGATACAGTACTGAAACCTCGAATTAGTAAGGTTGTTTTCAGCGATGATTGGAAAGATGGAAAACCCAAGAACAGAGATACCGGTATCAGCCATTGTTTCAAGTATCTACGATTAGAAAGCTATGAGGATACTCTGAACAATCTGGTTCTAAAAAACGAGCCCATCAGAGATAATACCATTGCCGGTAATGCTTCCCTCAAAGAGGACTATTTGCTGCATTATATGCTGGATGTAGAGAGTAAAGGTAGCCAGAGTTTACTCAATATCGATGCCTTCAATGATCCCACCTCCTATGTGCTAAAAGTAAAAAAAACCGGAAGCGATGAGTACATAGAAAAGGTAGTGGACTTAATCGAGACTTTCAATTATCTGATCGGTCTCAGGTTGGTGCATTTGGGTATGCCTCAGACCCTGAATGCTGCCTTCACGCGCTTGCCAGACCCGGATTTACCTCAGGATCAGGATACCAAGCTGGTAATTGCAGGGAATGGCAAACTTAAAACAGACCAAAATGGCAAATGGTGGATTCGCAAGGTAGAAGGCTGGGTCCCCAAGAATCCCTATAGTCCCAATGATGGCATCAAAGAAAAGGTGCTAATCATCTGGCGCAAGCTGACTGGGAACTTGGAAGAGGATAATCTAATCCTGGATGCCTGGTTTACTAAGAACCGCATCAGTACCCTGGACTGGGAGTTTGATACCATCTATGTAAATGGCAGTAACAACCTGCCAAACCTGCAAAAGGATGGTGATACCTGGAAGGTGCGGCTCATTGAGGAAGAGTTTATGAAACGGATGTGGGAGCAATGATATCAAGACTAATGCTTGACGTATCTATACGAATGCAAAGAAGTGATTATAAGATATGTATACGAGCTATCTCCATGCTACTAGTCAAGATAAGTGTTGGTTTGATTGTTCTTAGTGAAATTGATTTCCCTAAGAACGTA
>CAZMIS010000645.1:0-2181 GCA_964566325.1 uncultured Anaerolineales bacterium | reverse complement strand
TTGTCCGCCTGGAGGAGGCGCTCCAACGGAGCCGGACCTTCGAGCGGCTTTCGCGGCTGATAGGCGGTATTCTGATCGTGGTCGAAGACCCTGCCACTCTCGAACGCCGCGAACTCTTCCCCAGCTTCATGTTGCGGAGCCTGGGCAACCTGCCCGCGCTGATGATCACCCCGGACGTCGCCGAACGACTGCTGTCGGGGTCAAACGTATCGCTCGCGGGACTGACGGAGTTGTCAGCCGGCCTGGCGCCCGGCCAGCTCGCGATGACGGAGCCCGGCGCCCGTATCGCGATCACGTTCCCCGTCGCGCGGGCCAACATGGATGAAGCGTACCTGGACGTCATCGGCTTCATCCCGGGCCACGATGCGATGGGCGGCATGGATAGCCACGTGATCATCGTCTCCGCGTACTACGACGGCCTCGGTACAGGACCGGACGGCACGCTCTTCCCCGGAGCCAATGACAACGCGAGCGGTGTCGCCGCGATGCTCGAGATCGCCCGCGCGATGCAGGAGGCCGTCCAGCCCAGGCGCACCGTACTTTTCGTTGCCTGGGCTGGCGGCGAACGACGCGAGGGGTTCAGCGTCAAGAACACTATGTCCGCGAAGATCGGGTTCAACAGCCTCACTGTGGACGCGGTGATCGAGTTGAGCGGCATGGGTGCAGGGACCGGAAAGGGCCTGGCGTTGGGACCCAACACAAGTTTTAGCCTGGTGCAGCTCTTCCAGGACGCGGGCAGAGAGCTCGGCACCAGTGTCACCACCCGCGGCCGCGGTCCGCACTTCGGCATGGGCGACCCAGTAGGTTTCGGCGGCCGCTCCGCGCTCAGTGCATACGTCAGCTGGGACGGCGCAGACCACAATGCCCATACCCCTTACGACACGATCGACGCCATCGACCCTGAGAAGCTACGGCGCTCGGGCCAGACAACGTTGCTGGTCGTCAGCGTGCTGAGCCAGTCGACCCAGTAGTCGCGGCGCGGCAGCCGGCAAGCCGGTCCGCTAATCCCCGCGCAGGCGTTCCACCAGGTCGCGCATGTGCAGCAGCTGATGGCCGTAGATGGCAGTGATGATCGTCTCCAGGCTCACCACGTCCAGCCCTGGATGGCGCCCCACCCGGTCGAGCCGGTCCTCTGGCAGCGAGCCGACCCAGGCGAGCGTACGTCCGCGCACCTCTGCCAGGCTGGCCAGGAGCACCTCCGGGGATTGCCCGCTCAGGCGTTCCTTCTGCTCCGCGTTGAACGCATCGAAATCGAAGCCTGGCGGTGCACCCGAACCGCCTGCGGCGACGTCCTGCGCCAGCTCCAGGAGCCGTTCTTCCGCAGCGACGAAGTGCGCCAACAGGTCACGCACTGTCCACCGCGGGTCGGGATAGATGACACTTTGCCACTGCCCGGCCCGCAGCCCACCCAGCACCTCCTGGGTCTTGCGCCCGCCCTTCTCCAATCGGGCAACGAGCGCGGCAATCCTTGGCTCAGTCATGAGAGGCCTCCTGCCTGGGACATCGACACCGCTGCCATTATACCGCAGACGAGCCTGCCGCGCTGCCAGCCATCTCAGGATTGCCCTCCAACGGACTGCGGGGGTATGATACAGGACGACTAACGCAGGAGGCTGATTCATGACTGTTCATCCCACCCTCAACGCCGCCGAGGCGCTGGCCCGGCTGCAGGCCGGAAATGCCTGCTATCTGGCCGGCCTCTTCAATGACGAGCTGAAGAGCGGCCACTGCCAGGAGTTGTGGCAGGGCCAGCACCCCTTCGCCGCCGTGCTTTGCTGCTCAGACTCGCGGGTTCCGCCCGAACTGCTCTTCGGCCAGGGCCTCGGCCAGCTTTTCGTGGTGCGCAACGCGGGCAACGTGCTCGACGATGTTGTGGTTGGCAGTCTCGAGTACGCGGTCGAGCACCTTGGCGTCCAGCTCATCGTCGTGCTGGGGCATGAGAAGTGCGGCGCGGTCACGGCCGCGGTCACCTCGCCGGGCCCGGCAGCCGGCCATCTCGGCGTCATCATGCGCAGCATCCAACCTGCGCTGGAGAAGGCAAAGGCCGAGCTGGGCGACCCCGTCGGGGGCACGCTAGAGGCGCTCGTCGAGCGCACGGTCGACGCCCATGTCGTGGACACCGTCGCGAGCCTGGTGCGTGAGCCCATCATTGCCGAGGCAATGATGGGCTCACGCACCAGG
>CAZMIS010000644.1:0-2184 GCA_964566325.1 uncultured Anaerolineales bacterium | reverse complement strand
ACCTCAGCCATCAGGTCGTGATGGATCTCCCGCTCGATCGCCAGCGCGGCCTCCAGGTCGATCTCATCCTGATGTGCGATGAGGTCGGCCACCTGCTCTGCGCTGACCAGGCCAGCCGCGTGCTCCGCCTCGGCCAGCGCCACCCACACGCGACGCCACAGCCGCCGTCGATTGATCTCGCTCCAGATGCGTCGCATCTCGCTCGAGCCGTAGCGCCAGGTAAAGGGGGAGAGATAGGTGTCGTAACCGAAGGCTTGGCGGTCAGGCATGGGCTTACAGGACGATGAGCTGCTCGCGCGCCGGCCCGACGGAGATATACTGAAGCGGCGTCTCGGCCAGCGCGGCGATGCGATCCAGGTACACGCGCGCGGCCTGGGGCAGCTCGCCCCAGCGCCTGGCATGTCGCGTCGACTCCATCCAGCCGGGCCACGATTCGTAGATCGGTTGCGCGTGCGCCATGCAGTAGGTCTCGGGCACCCGGGTCACCACCTGGTCCTCGATCAGGTAGCCGATGCAGATCTTCAACTCGGGCAGGCCGTCCAGCACATCCAGCTTAGTGATGGCCAGACCTGTGAAGCCGTTCAGCCAGGCAGCATAGGGCAGCGCGACGCCGTCCAGCCAGCCGCAGCGACGCGGCCGGCCGGTCGTCGCGCCGTATTCCTGGCCGACCTCGCGCAGCTGCTCGCCCGTCTCATCGAACAGCTCGGTCGGGAACGGCCCTGCGCCGACCGCGGTGCAGTAGGCCTTCACCACGCCGATGACGCGTTCGACGGCCTGCGGGGGGAGGCCCGCGCCCGCATAACCGCCGCCTGCGATCGGATTGGAGGAGGTGACGTACGGGTAGGTGCCCCAGTCGAGATCACGCATGATGCCCAACTGGCCCTCGAGCAGGACATCGACGCCGGAGCGCACCGCCTGCTGAATCAGCGGCAGGGTGTCTACGATACGGCCCTCCAGAGCATCGCCCCAGCCCATGGCCAGGGTGGTCATGGCTTCGAGATCCAGCTCATCGCCGCCAAAGTGGGCCAGGGTGCGGTTGACGCGCGGCAGGGCCTGGGCGAGCCGGTCGGCGACGTAGCCCGGCCGGCGCAGGTCGCCCGCCCGGATGCCCGAGCGCGCGGCCTTGTCCGCATAAGCCGGGCCGATGCCGCGCTTCGTCGTGCCGATCTGTGCGCCGCCGCGCGAGGACTCCTCCAGCCCGTCCAGCATCCGGTGGTAGGGCATGACCACGTGCGCGCGCTCGGAGATCCAGAGGTTGTCGAGGTTGACCCCGGCCCCTGCCAGCTCAGCCATCTCTTCCAGGAGCGCCGGGGGGTGGATGACCGTGCCCGTGCCGATGATGCAGGTGGTCGCGGGATTGAAGATGCCGGATGGCACGAGATGCAGGCGGAACGTGCCGTGCTCGTTGACGACCGTATGGCCCGCGTTGTCGCCCCCCTGGAAGCGGACCACCATGCCGGCCCGCTGTGCCAGGTAATCGACGATGCGGCCTTTCCCCTCATCCCCCCATTGTGCGCCGACGACGGCGGTTACGGTCATGCGAGCCTCCCGTTCAGATTTCTGCGGCCAGGTGGCCTGGAGTATAGCACGTCCGCGGCGGACGTGCCCAAACGCATCACGGGGGCCGGTGCGCCACGACGCGATGCGTTGCAGAGACGTTGCATGCAACGTCTCTACGGCGCGGTGGCGCATCTGAACCCGACGTCGTTATCGTCGAAAGTCGGGAGATTGTCGCCGCTACGCGTCGACAGGCGCACGAAACGCGCCCCGCTGTACCAGCCGCCGCCATGAAGGACCCTGTACACCCCGGTTTCCGGCCCGGTCGGATTGCTCGGCGGTGAGACGGTATAATAGGTGTCGCTGTACCAGTCGTTCAGCCACTCGTGTACGTTGCCCGCCATATCGAGCGCACCATAGACACTCTTGCCGGCAGGGTAGCTGCCCACCGCGTTGGTGTCGCCGATGCAGTACGCTCCAAAACTGCCATTTGCCAGCGAGCAGGTCGGAGCCGTCTGGCCCCATGGATACGGACGCGTGTCGCCGGCCCCGCGCGCCGCCTTTTCCCACTCCGCCTCGGTCGGCAGCCGCTTGCCCACCCACCGGCAGTACGCATCTGCCTGGTGCCAGGAAACCCAAATGACCGGGTAGTTGGCGTAGGTCCGGTTGCCGTAGTAGGAAACGCGC
>CAZMIS010000643.1:0-2192 GCA_964566325.1 uncultured Anaerolineales bacterium | reverse complement strand
CCGTTGGCCAACTCGAGCAGCAAGCCGGCCAGTCGTTCCGGCAGCCGCTTGTATGCGACCTCTTCCATGCGGTTCTCGACCTGGGCCAGGCGCTGCCCGACGGTTTGAAGCAGGCCCCAGCTGAGCACCGGATAGCGCAGCGTAAGAGCTTGCGCGTGGGGCTGTGGCACAGCCCATACGATGCAGTCCGTCAATGCGACGGCCTTTACCGACCGGTCGACAGCGCCCAGTATGGCGCCCTCGCCGAACATCGAGCCCGGCCCGAGCGTCGCGATGGCCAGGCGGCGGCCATTGGGGCCCTCACGCACCAGCTGAACACGACCCTTCATGAGGGTGAAAAGGTTCCGACTCAAATGCTCCGGATCGGCAACGACCTGACCGGGCCGAAATGACTGTGCCGTAATCGCCTGCTTGAACTCGGGATCATCTTCACGAAGCTCGATGAGAATCTCCGGCACCGAGCGCTGCTTACCTTTGTGTACCATCATTACCCCTCCCTACGCCTTCGCTCAACCTCAGTTGCCTTCAGACTGTAAGGAACTATACTACGGAAGCTATCAAATGTCAATACTTTGTCGAAGCCATTAATGTAATCTTAATCATTTATATAATTTCTTTTCTCGTGCGCCGGAGGCTGTATGCCGCTGCACCCCACAAAAAAACCGCAGCGTTGCGGCTGCGGTTTGGATGGAACGGAGGACCTGTGCGCAATCAGCTCAACGCTTCGACAAAACCCCGCGCACTTTGTGCAATCTTAGCCCCAGGATAACGCTCCGCAAGTTCCGGATGCATCTGAAACGCGGCGCCGCCGAACGCGAGTTGGGGGCGCCCTTCTGACAGCGCCATCACGTCCCGATAGATGGGTTCCAGCCCTGCTGCACCCTCGAGTGTGGCGGCCGAGATGCAGATCAGGTCCGGCTTCAGCTTCCGCGCCTCACGCACCAACCCCTCCGCCGGCATGTTCTGCCCCAGGTAGAGGACGCGCCAGCCATGCCGGCGCAGGGCCAGGGAGACGAGCAGGATGCCCACATCGTGCCATTCAGCCGGCGCAGCGGCAGTGAGCGCCAGCGGGCCGGCCAACGGTTGCGGATAAGCATGGAAGAGGGTCGCCAGCCGGCGGCGCAGAAACGCGGTGGCGAAGTGCTCCTGTGCGATGCTCACCTCACCCAGGTGCCAGCGTTCGCCGATCTCGACCAGCGCCGGCGTCAGGATCTCCTCAGCCACCACGTCCACGGCATACAGCGCGAACGCCTCGTTCAGCACCCCTTCGGCAAGCGGCTCCTGGAACGCGGCAAGCGCCCCGATAAGCTCGTTGATGAGGCTCTCTTTGCCGCGAATCTCGCCAACCGCCGTCGCGAAGCGCGCATCCCGCGGCAGCTCCAGCTCGGGATGGTCGCCCCCCTCGTGGTGCATCTGCAACAGCGCAACGGCACGGCTGATGGATACGCCTGCATCCACCTGGGCCTTGAGCCAGCGCAACGTCGCAACGTCGCGCTCCGAGTAGAGTCGATAGCCGCCATCACTGCGCCCGGGCGACAGGACTCCGTAGCGTCGCTCCCAGGCGCGCAGGGTCGCCGGTGCGATGCCCGTGTCCTGGACCACCGTCTTGATGGTGTAGACGGGCCTGTCATCGTAGCTGTTCAGGCGATGTTCATCTGCCATGGCGCTTCATCTCCCTTGCGCGGCTTGGGATCGTTCAGCGGGACGATGCCGAGTCCAGCGCGTCGGCGATCCGTCCGGCCGCTTGGACCAGGTCCGGCGCGGCATCGAACACCGCCAACCCGCCCTGATCCGCCGCAACCGCGTTGGATGTAAACGGCAGGCTCCCGAGCAAGGGCACCCCGCCAGAATGTTCCCGGATGAAAGCATCGTCTTGCTGGCCCCGCGACTTGTTCGCGACCAGGTAAACCCGCGACACGCCGATCTCGGATGCCAGCTGGCGGATCTGCTCGGCCGTGCCCAGGCTGCGGAGGCCGGGCTCGACGACGATGATGAATGCGTCGACCGAATCCGCGGTGCCCCGGCCCAGGTGCTCGATGCCGGCTTCCATGTCCAGGATGAGCGTCTGGTTCTTCCGCAGGAGCAGGTGGGTGACGAGCGCCTTGAGCAGCGCGTTCTCAGGGCACAGACACCCCGCGCCGCCGGTGCGCACGGTGCCGAGGCGCAGAAGTTTAACCCCGCGATGCGTGATG
>CAZMIS010000642.1:0-2197 GCA_964566325.1 uncultured Anaerolineales bacterium | reverse complement strand
CAAGTTTCTTGCCGGGGCGCATCCTGCGACGCGGGATGGGTAACTCAGAATGACAGACGATCCATCGCCACCCTGAGAGCAGCGAAGGGTCTCGCTCTACCAGACCGATGTCACGACGAAACTTGCATGCTTGAACCTTCGAGGTCTCAGGCCAGCCGCAGGCTGGCACGACCTCGAAGGTTTGTTTGTCTGCGAGTTTCACCCTGGACTGAGTTCAGGCTGGCTCTTCCATGAGCGGCGCATCCTGGATTTCCGGGTCTGCGACCGGCTCCTGGGCCACCGGCGCAGCCGCCTGGCGCGGCTGCAGCAGGAAAATCGCAGTGGCCAGCGGCGCCAGGAACAGCCACGCAGCAAAAAAACCGAACACCACCAACGCGCCCGCACCGAACAACTGCGCCTGCAGCTGGAGCGGGAAGTCGGCCTGCATGCCCGCCGCAGCCAGTAGCCCCGTCACCCCCTGGCCCGTCACGCCTGCGTACCCGCCTGCACCGATGCCGTTCCATCCCGCGCCCGCCGTGCCGTCGGCCAGCAGCCCAACGGCCAACAGCCCCAGCAGGCCGCCCATGCCGTGAACCACCAGGGCCGCCGTGGGATCGTGCCAGCGCACGATGCGATCGAAGAAGTAGATTGCCAGCGGCGTCAGCAGGCCGGTGAGGGCACCCAGGACCAGGCAGGCCCACGCCGGGATGAAGGCGGCCGCGGCCAGGCCCGCGGTCAATCCCGCGGCAGCCCCGCGCGCGGCCATGAGGGGATCGGCCCTGCCCGCAACGAGCCACGTGTAGCCCAGTGCGAGGAGTGCGGCGCCCGCAGCGAAGATCAGGCTGCCCAGGAGGAACCGCGGCAGCTCGACGCCTTCCGGCAAAAAGGGATTCGCGGTGAGCCATGCCGCGAGCCCGGCAAACAGCAGGCCGACGCCCAGCAGACCGAGCAGCGGCAGCCGCGCCTCTGGCAGGGGCACCGGCCGCCCGTCCGCGGGCGGTCTCGGGGGGCGCGGCAGGAAGACGACGATCCCCGCCAGGGTCACGGCCGCGCCGAGCAGGTGGACCAGCCCCGCGCCGGCCACGTCCACGAAGCCGTGCGCCAGCCCCAGGTTGGCGCCCAGGTTCGCGAGCCAGCCGCCGCCCCAGATCCAGTTGCCCGCGAGCGGATAGATCAGCGCGCCGGTTAGCAGCCCGAGCAAGGCGCTTCCCCAGGCCGGGATGCGGCCGCGCAGCGCGGAGACCGGGATCAGGGTCGCGGTGAGCAGCCAGGGCAGGTTGGCGAGCGCCACCGTGCGTGCCTCGGCCGTGGCTGCGCCGCCCGTGAGGCCCCAGCCGGCCAGCCCCGCCATGCCCCATCCCGGGCCCCAGGTCACGCCCAGTGCGGACCATTCCCAGATCAGGCCGTCGAAGCCCGGCTGTTGATGGGTCAGGCCAATGCCACCGAACTGAAGGGCGAATCCTGTGATAACATATCCCAGGACGGCCAGGCCAAGCGCGGCCAGGAAGCTCACGGCGGCCTGGCGGCTGCGATCAGCCGGGAGGCCGCTCGCAGCGACGAGCGCATAACCGATGGGTATGAAGAAGGCCAGGCCGAAGGTCAATAAGGGCATTTCGGACATAACGCATATGGTATCACAGGAACCGATCGACCGGCAAAGCGTGCTGTCGGCTTGCGAGCCGACAGCCGCCGGCACGCCGCCGCTCTTGCTCGTCGACGCAATGCTGGGTAAACTGGCGCGGTGGTTGCGGCTCGCGGGCCATGACGCGGAGTTCTGGCGCGAGGGCAGCGACGAGGCGCTGATGGCCGCCGCGGCGGCTGGGGACCGGCTGATCGTCACCAAGGATCACGCGTTGGCCGGGCGGCGCGGGGTGCGGGCGCTGCTCATCGAGGCCGATGACCTGGCGGGCCAGATGGCGGAGGTCCGGGCCGCGCTCGGCGGCGAGCCAGCGCCTTTCACCCGCTGCGCCGCGTGCAACGGCGCGCTGCAGCCGCTGGACCACGCCGATGCCGAGGGCCGCGTGCCGCCCTACGTCTGGCACACGCAACGGGTGTTCCGCCGTTGCGAGCGCTGCGGGCGGATCTATTGGAAGGGCACCCACTGGCCCGCCATGCAGGAACGGCTGAATCACGGGGAAGACGAGGAGATACGGTGAGGCGTCTGAGGGGGGATTCGGTGCTGGTCGCAGCCCTGGCTGGGGCGGCCTTCGTCCTGTAT
>CAZMIS010000641.1:0-2206 GCA_964566325.1 uncultured Anaerolineales bacterium | reverse complement strand
TGCGGCGCAGGCGGCTGGCGCGCGTCTCATGCAGCAGGTCCTCGCGCAGGCCGGGCGCGCGCTCGAGCGCCACCCGCAGGTCGCTCGCGCTCATCAACAGCAGCGTGGCAGATTCGATTTCCTGCGGCACACGGGCCGTTGCCTCGTAGGCCTCGTCGAACAGCGCCTGCTGGCCGAAGAACTGGCCCGGCGCCAGCGTCTGCTCGAACCAGGTGTCGCCGGCCTCCTGCAGCGTCACCGCCACCCGGCCGCGCAGGACGGCGAAGAGGTGCAGCGGCGGATCGCCGGGCCGGAAGATCGGCGTACCGGACGGGACGTCCTGTATCGTCATTCCTGCCAGGGCTGAGCGGAGGCCCGGCCATCGCTGCGCGACAGGGGAGCGCTGCAGAAGCGCCCATACCTCTGTCTGTTGTGCCGTCGAGAGTGCCATGTTACAACCTCTCCCGGATCATCTGCGCGGCCTTCAGATTCATGCCCGGCGCCGCAGCGAGTTGCTCGACCGATGCCTCGCGGATGGCGTCGAGCGAACCGAAGTGCTTCAGCAGTGCCCGGCGTCGCGCCGGCCCGATGCCCGGAACCGCGTCCAGTTCGGAGGTCACCGAGACCTTGCTGCGCTTCTCCCGGTGCGCGGTGATGGCGAAGCGGTGCGCCTCATCGCGAATGCGCTGGATCAGGAAGAGCCCCTGCGAGGCCGGCGGCAACATCACCGGATGGGAGCGGCCCGGCAGAAACAGCTCTTCGCGCTGCTTGGCCAGCCCGGCGACCGGCACGACCTCGGAGAGGCCGTACTCTGCCAGCACCTCCATCGCGACGCCGAGCTGGCCCTTGCCGCCGTCGACGATCAGCAGATCAGGCAGGATCCGCCATGCGGCATCGCTGGCGCGTGCCTTGCTGCCCGGATCGCTGACGGCTGCCTCGACCGCGCGGCGGAAGCGCCTGCGCAGCACCTCCCGCATGGATGCGTAGTCGTCCGGCTCACCCTGGCTGCCGCGCCCCTTCACGTTGAAGCGGCGATAGTCCGACTTGAGCGGCGCGCCCTTGGCGAAGACGACCATGCTGCCGACCGTGTTGGTGCCCTGGAGCGTCGAGATGTCGAAGCACTCGATCCTGCCCGGCGGCGACTGGAGCCCCAGCGCCTCCTGGACCTGCGTCAGGGCTTCCGTCTGCCGGTTCGTGTCGGCCTGCCACTGGGCCTGGAGTGATGCCAGCGTGGCCGAGGCATTCTCCGCGGCCATCTTCATCAGCGCCTGCTTCGGCCCGCGCTTGGGCACCTTGAGCGTGACCTTATGGCCCCCGCGCCGGCTGCGCAGCCACTGCTCGATGATGTTCCGCTCGTCGAGATCCTTCTGCAGCATGATGTTGGGGGGCACGAAGGCCGCGTCGTCGTAGAACTGCTTGACGAACGCGGCGATGAGCTCGCCGTTCGCCTCGGTCTGCACGCCCTCCAGGACGAAGCTCTCCCGGCCGATCAGTTTCCCGCGACGGATGAAGAAGACCTGCACGCAGGCCTCGCCCGTTCGTTCATCCTGGGCAAAGGCGATGACGTCCTCGTCCTCCTGCCGGCCGCTGACGACCTTCTGGCGCTCGACGATCTGCTGCGCCGCGCGGATCTGATCCCGCAGCATGGCCGCGCGCTCGAACTGGAGGTGCTCCGCCGCGGACTGCATCCGCGCACCCAACTGCTTGAGAACGGTGTCGCTGTCCCCTTCCAGGAACGCGCCCAGCCCGGCAATGATCGCCCGATACTCTTCCTGGCTGACGGCGCCGATGCAGGGGCCGGCGCAGCGCTTGATGTGGTAGTAGAGGCACGGCTTGGGGTCGTTGCCCGTGATCACCCGGTTGCAGTCGAGATAGGGGAAGACGCGGCGAAGGACGTCCAGCGTCTGGCGCACCGCGTAGGCCGAGGTGAACGGACCGTAGTAGCGCGCGCCGTCGCGTTCCATGCGGCGCACGATGGATACCTTGGGAAACTCCTCGTGCCAGTGCAGCTTGATGTACGGATAGGTCTTGTCGTCCTTGAGCCGGACGTTATAGCGCGGGCGATAGCGCTTGATCAGCTCGTTCTCGAGGATCAGCGCCTCCACCTCCGTGTCGGTCACGATCCATTCGAGGTTGGCGATCTCGGTTACCAGGCGCCGCGTGCGCGGCTCGTGCCGGGCCGCCTCGTGAAAGTAGGAGCGCACCCGGTTCCTGAGCACGACGGCCT
>CAZMIS010000640.1:0-2219 GCA_964566325.1 uncultured Anaerolineales bacterium | reverse complement strand
GCTGCCATACACCGCTCCCACAAGGGCCAGAATACGACGCTTTCATTCTACCTCATATCACGTCCGGTTACATTTGGAACTGCTGGTAGCAGAGGGCACCGGCTCTGTCAACTACGCTGCGGCATTCCTGGGCGGGTTCAGAACTCGAACTGCGAGTCCTGTCCGTTCGCAGAGTGAAGCCGTCAGATGGGAAACCGCCCGACCTCTGCCTGGGTTTCGGAATGCGACAAGCCGGTGATCGTTCCGTCCGCCGCGACCACCTGAGCACTCTTTCGCACCACGTAGAAGTCCTTGGGCGGCGATACCAGCCCATAGAGCACCCCGCACGCCTCCATGAAGGAGAAGACCGGCAGCAGCACCACCTGCAGCACAAGCCGCTTCAACTGCTCACCGCGCGGCAGACGACCCCGAAAAGTCATGCCGAAACCGACCAAATAGAGCCCCAGGTACGCGGCCAGCGTCGCGCCACCCAACAGCCCCAGCCACAACGGGGTTGGCGTGGGGGCAATGAGATTCAAGAAACTCGTCAGCAGGCTGAGCCAGGAGAAGGTCCAGGCCAGCATGAAGCCGATCAACACGGCGCGCACCCGGATCGGCAGTTCGCCAGCCCGGGCGACCAGCCACAGCCCGCCGTACCAGCGCCGGCGCTGGCGCACGAAGTCAGCAAAGGTGAACGGCGACTCCTCGTACATGCTGCTCGGGAGGAACGCGAACCGGTAGCCACGGGCCTGCAGCACCAGGGCGAAGTAAGTGTCCTCGGTGATGCTGCCCGCGAAGCCATGATCGAAACCGACGGCGCGCTCGACGCCGTTGTTCACGACCACAAATGAGCCGTGCATGCCGAAAGGGGCCACACCCCGTTCATACTGCAGGCGAAACCGCCCATAGTCGTCCCCCACCCGCAACGAATCGGCCAGGGTGGTCAGCCAGTTGACGATGCGGCGGCGGCCATACAACACGACTCCCTGCCCCAGGCGCCGCTGGGCCAGCGGCCGTTGCGCCTCGCCCGCCACAAAATGAGCAATGTCGCGGACCGTATCCCCGTCGAACCGCGTCTCCTCGTCGAGATGGATGATCCAATCCTCATCGGTTGCGTCGGAGGCGCTCAGCGCGTAGTGCAACGCCCGCGCCTTGAACCGCGCGTTGCGCGGCGGCCGGTAGTCTTCCGGCACCTGAATGAGCTGCACCTGCCCATCCTCCGAGTCCAGCGCCATGAAGCTGTCGCTGACCACCTCGATGCGCCAATTGTCCGGGGGCAAGATGGCTTCCAGAACCTGGCGCGCGTCCTCGGCCGACTCGCGGCTGAGGGCCTCGTTACGGCCGCGGGTGACGAACCGGAAATAGAGCCTCACGCCTGGCTGCGGCACGCTCGGAGGTATCGAGGGCCGGATGACAACCGGGTAACGCATGAAAGCCAGGGTATTGAGGATCACATACGGCATCGGCACCAGCCAGGAGAGCTTCAACAGCCCCAGCAGGTTCCCCCACAAGCCACCAGAGCCCACCCCAGCGAAGCGCGTTGCGGCGAAGACGCCGTACACCACACCCAATAACACGAGACCTGCAAACAGCGCGTAGTAAAACAGTACGGCGCGTATGCTGTGGGGCGCAGCAGTACGTGATCCTGGAGGAACGCTTGATGCCCGCAACGTTGATTTCCTCACATGATGTCCTGTGACGCTGGCACCGTATGGTGCAAGAATGGGCGGTTTGAAGAAAACCAGATCAGCCAGTTGCTATCTGGGCGCCGTCCAGCAGCAATTGGCCGCACAGCCGCTGGCGTTGTTGGCCATCCGACACGAGCGTGGCACAGAAGCCGGCCTGCGATTCGCTCTGTTGCCAGCCGCGCAGCGTAATCGCTATCGGCAGAGCCGAATCAAGCCGGCCAAGCCGGATGACGACCGCGCGGTCCACCATGCTCACCAGGCCCAGGGTGGTTGCTACATCTGACACGCGCCAGTCACCCGACAACTCCAGATACAGATAAGCATTGGTGGCCGGCTCAGCGGCCTCGTTGTGGACGACCAGCGTGGCGCCGCCCTGGCCCGGCAGTGATTCGCCCACGCTATTGCCCAGCAGGGCAAGCTGAGGAACCGGACCGATCGGAGCGGCCGATGTTCGCACACGCTCAGCGACTATGCCAGACCGCGACGAGCGCGCCAGCACTTCTGGTAACGGAGCACAGATCTCCGGCAGCGCGAACGTGCCATCACGCAACA
>CAZMIS010000639.1:0-2225 GCA_964566325.1 uncultured Anaerolineales bacterium | reverse complement strand
TTTTTCGGACAGGGAAAAAGCCGCGAGGGGCGCGGACTTTTTCAACGCCCTGCTAGGGCGTTGAGGAAATCCGGCGAATGAGTCGACACAAACACCTGACCACCCCGATTTGCGTAACTGCGGAATTCCTCGGCGAGCTCCGCCATCAGCTGCGGGTAAAGCTGATTCTCCGGCTCCTCAATACACAGCAAGGGATGCGGCCTAGGGTCGTGCAAGAGCACCAGATAGGCAAACATCTTGATCGTGCCATCAGAAACGTAGCGATCCAGAAACGGTGTCTTGAACGAGCCATCCTGAAAGCGCAGCGTAAGATAGCCGTCATCCATCAACTTCGGCTCAACAGAAGAAACGCCCGGGACACGCCTTGCCATCGTAGCCAGAATCCGACCAAAGATTTCGTCGTGCTGCTCATGCAAATAGCGGGCAACCAGGGGCAGATTGTCACCGGTCTCGGAAAGGTGCTCGGTTTCTCCGGCAGCCTCCTTACGCCCCCGCGCAGCACTGATATGAAAATCGGACACATGCCAGTTTTCGATCAAATTGCGAAAGGCATTAGCGGCCTTGAAGCGCTCGAACTGGCCCAGGCCCTTGATGGCTAGAGTATCCGGCGAGACTCGCTGGGTTTCGCGATCCAACTCTTCGTCGGCCTTGCTGAACTCATCTTCGTTGGTGATGGCATAGCCCTTACCCTCCACAAAGCTGAGGAAGTGGTAGGGGCTGCCATAACGGCCCCGCTTGTAACGCAGCAGTTCCTTCTGGACCACCGGGGCGCCACCACGCTCCCCAATCTCCAGGGAATAGGTCACCAAGCGTTCAATACCGGTGATCTCCATGCGGTACTGCAACTCGATGAGGATTGTGTCCCGCCGGGGGTCGCAGCCACGGCTCAGCACTTCACTGAAACGCCCCCGCTTGTCGAGCGCCTGCCGGACGTTGCCCTTGAGGCAGTCGTGGAGAAAACCGAAGACTTCAAACAAGGTCGATTTGCCCGTGCCATTGGCACCCACCACCACCAGGAAAGGGGGAATATCCTTCAAATGGAAGTCGCGGAAGGTCTTGAAGTTCCTGAGGCGGATCGATTCGATTTTCATGGCAAGGCCTTTTCAACACTGCGACGGCGGGTCTTCATTCTGGCGGCCCGATGTCTTTCACGCTCTGCACAGATGTAGCAGTACGCTGGAGGGCTCGTCGTTCGGGTTTTGCGACACCAGATCTGTCGGTGAGGCGCATGCTCTGACCGGTTTCGGCGGCGCCCTCGCGCACGGCGACGCCCCCCCACAGCCGAAAGCTTGAGCTGATGTACGCCCCTCGCGCCTTCAATACACCCACCCGCCAGCCAAGGCTGACGTGAGGTATCTGAAGTGGATCAAGACGGAGCGGAGTTTAGCAGCAGGGGGCTGCTTGCCCAAGGAAGGGCGGGGAAGGGCTGAACCACGAGGCTGCGGGCTCTGGCGTGGAGAGACGACAGAATCGCAGAACCGGGCGTTGCCCCAAAGTTACCCGGCACACGGCCAGACTTTCTCCCGCTTCCTGTTTCCGGCCAACAACGCGAGGGCCTCAGGGCGGCCCGAGTTCGTTCAGGAGAGTGGCGAAAGCCTTCGGGTCTTCGACCTTGAGGCGGAGCAAGTCGGCGCGGAGTGTGTCGAACCGGCTCTTCTGGGTCTCCGCCTTGATGGCATCAATGCGCCGCCTCATGGTCTCAAAGGCCTCGAAGGGCGCCGGCTGACCACTCCGTGCCCCTTTAGGCATCGGTGGCGCCTGCTGAATCAGCGTATCTACTGCATCAATGATGACCCCCAGCTGCCTGCCATAACTTTCCCGCGCCACGATGCGCCTCTCTATACCCGGGTCGCGGGAGTTATGCTCGTCGATGACGACTGAGTTGGCGAACACCCAGCCGGGCAGTATGGGCTGTTGCAGGAAGCGTGGGGCGAACTGACCGGCGAGATCGAACATGGACGCCCACAAGGCGCTCATCGGGTTTGAATCGTGCATCTCCATGGCATTCGCTCCTTTGTGACGATGCTATTGGTATAGCACGGACACTGCGCCGCACAAGAGCAGTCTTCAGGCCCGCACCCGCGCCTTGGTCGGGTCATAGTGCGGAAACGCCACCACGGTCGCATCCAGCCGCTTGTGGTGCCCGTCCAGTTGCCCCACCTGCAGCGCCGTCTCCAGGGCCGAGTAGGCCACGTCCACCCGGGCCAGGGCGATCTGGGTGTTGA